>JAYRNY010000339.1:0-2970 GCA_041911975.1 bacterium
ATGCTTTTGCTCGTCAACGCCATAGAAGCTATTGCTAAGAACAAGGGCGCCACTGCTCTGACTGATCAAAACTTCCATGCTCCGCCGCTTTTTAAGCAGGCAGCGGCGCCTGCCGAAGTTCTCGCTTTGCCATCACATATGGTGCCCGTTGAAGAAGCCGTCGGACGCATATGCGTTGAATGCATCGCTCCCTGTCCGCCGGGGACGCCGGTTGTCGTCCCGGGACAGCTTATAGAAAAGGAAAATCTTGCGTATATGCTGCAGTTTACTGGTATAAGGAGCTTACGGGTCGTACAAAAACTATGAAGCCTATGATCGATTGTTCTTTAAGCGGGACCAAAAAACCCGCGGAAACAGACCGAACACGGAGAAACCAAATGGAAGTAATCCCCGCTGCTGACGACCTATCCTCATTCCTGGCTATATTGCCGCCGAAATTGCGAGCAATTTTGGAAAAGGATTCCACGGGACTTTATGAGGTCGTGCTCGATCTCGGACGTCTGCCGGAGGCTCGATATCTAGATAAACACACGGTAGTGTTGTCCGACGAACCTGTAAGCGAGCTTGATCTGCTAAAGGCGTGCGAGCGCATCGGTGAATTCTCCGGAGACAATCGGGCTGGCATCGAGCGTACTCTGCACAGAATTTCGGCACTGCGCAATCGCTCAGGCAAAATCATCGGTCTGACCTGCCGCGTTGGTCGCGCCATAAGCGGAACGATTAATGTGATTCGCGATCTGGTTGAAAGCAATAAATCGATTCTTTTCCTCGGACCTCCAGGCGTCGGCAAAACGACCAAACTGAGAGAGATGGGTAGAGTGCTTGCCGATGAGCTTGGCAAGCGGGTTATCGTTATCGATACCTCAAATGAAATTGCTGGCGACGGCGATGTGCCCCACCCGGCAATCGGACGGGCCCGCCGTATGCAAGTCGCTCACCCGAGCGAGCAGCACGCGGTCATGATCGAAGCGGTGGAAAACCACACGCCCGAAGTGATCATCATTGATGAAATTGGAACCGAGCAAGAAGCTGCCGCCGCGCGAACAATCGCAGAGCGCGGCGTAATGCTGATCGGGACTGCTCACGGTAATGCTCTGGACAACTTGCTGAAGAACCCGACTTTAGTCGATCTGGTCGGCGGCATTCAATCCGTCACCCTCGGCGATGATGAAGCCCGGCGCCGCGGTACACAAAAGACTGTTCTCGAACGTGCGGCGCAGCCGACTTTCGATGTCTGCATCGAAATTCTCGACAGGCAGACACTGGCTGTCCATCGTGACGTTGCCGGATCTGTCGACCAGCTCTTGCGTGGTTGGAAAATCCACCCCGAGATCAGAAAAAGAGACGAATCTACAGGCGATTTTGCCGTCGTTCAAAAACAAGAACCGATCGTTGCCACTCCTTCTGCAGATGGTCTTGCCGCCTTCTCTCAGGATTGGGGCAACCCCCAGGATACACACCTCAAAGTTTATCCTTATGCAGTAAGTAAGGGGTTGCTCGAACGTGTCGTAAAGACGCTCCAACTGCCCATCGAAGTCGTCAAATCAATTGACGAAGCCGATGCGATTCTGGCCCTGAAGAGCTATGCGCGCGCCGGAGCGAAAATCTATTCGCTCGCCGAAGCGCAGCAAGTGCCGGTTTACGTGGTGAAGAGCAACAACCTGCCGCAGATTCAGAAAGTGCTTCGCGAAGCGCTGCATCTTGATGAATCGGCAATCGGTGCCGTCGACATCGAGGAAGATGTGGATGAAACCGAAATTGCACTGGAAGAAGCACGCCAGGCAATCACGCGAGTGGTCGATAGATTGGAACCAATCGAATTGGCTCCGCGCCGCTCTTACATCCGCCGCTTGCAACACCAGTTGGTCGAGCGTTTCAACCTGAGCAGCCGCTCGGTCGGTGATGAACCGATGCGTCGCCTGCGCATCTTGCCGCCGGCCACATCGCAAAACCAAAAGATCGGTTATATCTAATTCGGCTTCTGAACACATCGTAGGGGGCGCATTGTATGCGCCCCTTTTTTCATGCACGCTTTTTGAGTTTAGACGTCTAACAGAAAAATGAAGCCCAGGTTGAAACCTGGGCAAACAAAGATTCCGCGCGTGACAGACAAAGAAAACATACCCGAGCCCTGCTCAGGATTTTTTCTTGTCGTTGTCTTTGCGCGTGAGATCCGCTACGTCCGTTAGGAAGCTGCTATCAGCACCGAATCCCACGCGCGAGCTTTTTTTACGTCAGACACTGCCACAACGATCATTTTGAGCTGCTCGTCTACTTTGCGTTGCATCTCGCGCAGCCCATCCATATCTTTCGCCTTGATCATCTCTTCGATGCGTCTTTGCTGCTCGTCGAGAGCCTGCAAGGATTTTTGCGGATCTTTGATGACTGCAGCCCAGCTGTTTCTTGCTGTTTCTACTTGCTCTGCCGTCATTTTCAAGGTTTCTCGCTCCGCTTCGGTTAAAAGGTCACCGGTCTCTTCAACGATATCGTCGTTAACTGCCAAATCTATCAATTCTGCCTGTTTATTTAACTCTTGCTTTTTCAGTAGTTCCAAGGGGTCAAAGTCCTTGTCCGCTTGCTTGGGAGGCGAGTCCCCCCTGCCGGAATTTATGTTGTCGTTAGACATGCCGTTACCACCATTAGGTCAGACATAAAGCTACATGAGAGAGATCGGTCTATCCTATATACCCGCGCTTTGCTGGATTTTTTCTTGCCGGGGTCGGGATCTTAACCCGTCCAATATCGCGATTTTACCTCGCCAATTTGCCAATTTCGATACAGGTTACAAGACAAAGCGCTGCTAGCAGTCGGGTTTTAACACCCCCGCTTTTTGCTCTTTAAATTGCATATATAGACTGAATCTGTCAGAAGCTGGCTGATCAGCGTTCCCGCCATTGGAACAGCGACGATATTAAGCGACAAAATTGAGGTCGTCAATTCACCAAAACTAATTTCCGCCGGTTAGTGGTA
>JAYRNY010000340.1:0-4165 GCA_041911975.1 bacterium
GTCTTGGGCTCTTCATTGCCGATGGAAGCTATCGCCAGATATGACTCCGAGTTTACCGGCAGTTTTGACGAAAAAAACCTCCATGCCGTCCGAGTCTACACCGGCGCTCGTTATCTCCAACATTTGATCGAACGCCATAAAGGCAAACAGCTTTCTGCGTTCAACTTAACTTGCGTTGCCTGCATGGCGTCCGATGCCGACCTCATCTTGCGTCGCGTCATCGATGCAGGGCGTGCACCGCAGGTAATCATCTTCGGAATTGGTCCGCGCGACTTCATGGACAACATGGTGCAACCAGTAGGCAAAACTCCCGTTGGACAGCTCCTGAGCAGCCGCATTTCACTGAGCGAGATCTTCAGCGAACCGCGCCCGTTTGAAGATACACGCGACCTCTTGCTGGGGAAATTGGTCTATTTGTACAAAGTGCGCGGCGATTACAAAACCATGTTGACCGGCTGGGCATGCGATGTTTCCTCGCACCCTGCCGATTTGCACGAATCCCGCATGCTGGCCGCGCTAAAAACCTCAACGATTCCTGGGGTTCAAAGTGCGGCGAAAACGGATAGAAGAGCCAAATCAACCGACGCAAAACCCTCTCAGTTTGCCGATCTTCCGGAATGGAAAGACCGCTTTCAACCGGCAAACGTAAAACGGTTCGAAAAAGAAAAAGCAAGTTTTGAGAACATGCTGGCAATTTGCAGAAAAAATAACATCCGCATGATCGTAGTAAACATGCCGATCACCAGCCAAAACAAAGAGATTATCCCAAGACAGTTATACAAGCGCTATCAAGACGAAATCTGCACGATGCCCGCCAAATACGGCGACGAATTGATCGACCTCGATGCCGGAAACAAGTTCCAGCTCTCGGACTTCTACGACTCTGCACATTTGAACGCGCAAGGCGGAAAGAAAGTGCAGGACCTGATCGTTTCTTCAGCGAAATCCCTAAACATGTAAGAGAGACGCATGGCGTCGACCTTACATTAGTCCAGGTCTTTCATTGTTTTGTCTTCGGCTGATTCTTTCGACTTGGGTGGCGCCTGCTCCACCGGCTGCGGCGAAACGTCAGGCAAAGACGTTGTGGGAGCCGGCTCGGGCGCCGGAGCTGGCTCACGTGGATTGACGTGCGGACGTACCTTACTCAAGGTGCTTGTCGAGTTGTCGCTGTCGTCACCGGCAGTGCTATCCGTTTTCGTTTTCTCTCCGAGGCGATAGGACTTGTACAGCTTGCCGTCCAGGTAGACTCTGAATTCGTTGGTGCCGTTCATTCTGACTGAGGTGCCGGCGACAAAATCGACAGATTTGGATTCCCGCCCTTGAAGCGGCTGTACGAATTCATCGACCACCTTTTGATCGCGAGTCCAGAGCACTCGTTTTGAAACTGTATCGACAAGCTCGACTTTCATGGTCAGCGAGTTGATCGGGTCATCGCCCGGGTTCCAGATCTCGCCGCTAATCTTAGGCAAGCCGCCTTCCAGCCCGACGTTTACACCGCGCAAAGTGACATTGGGCACCGTATTTGTCGGATCGACTTGCTTCGCTTGCTGCAAATAAGCGTAGCCTTCGTCCGTCTGCCCTTCATCCAACAGTTCTTTGCCGCGCCGTGTCAGCAGCGCTGCCAGCTTGCGTTCATACACAGGATTGTTATTTGAATACTTGATAGCACGACGCATGTGATCGATAGCCAGCTCGACCGTCTCGTTCTTCTCATAGAGATCGGACGCCATCTCATAATTCTTTGCGTTTTGCGCAATCGCGTTCAATTTGCTCAAATAACTGAGAGCCTTTTGATCATCATTTTTCGAAGCGAAATTGGATGCCATTTTTTGATAAACAGTGGCAAGGCGAGCATCGGATTCGCTGAAGCGCGAACCTTCCCGCAGATCGCGCACTTCTTCCCAGCAGCGCAACGCCAGATCCAGCTGGCCGGTGCGCAATGCTTCGTCGCCGTACATGGCATCGAGATCGGCAAGTTCTGCCTTTTTGCCAGGCACGTTGTTTTTAGCAAGCGGGCGCAACAGATCAAGCGCTTTCTCGTACTTGCCGCGCTGACGATAATAGTTGGCCAGATCTGAGGCCAATTGAGGTTCTTCAACAACACCTGCACCGAGCTGCTGAGCCTGGCTGATCGCATCGTGCGCCTTTTCAACCTGGTCTACGCCCACATAGGCTCGTGCCAGAGCAAGGAATACTCTGGGATCTTTGTTTCGCAGAGCAGCAGCTTGTTCCAGCGTGCTCACAGCAAAAGCATATTGACCGTTGGCCAGTTCCTTTTTTCCTTTGACGAAAAGCCGCTCGTCATCAGGGGTTTTGGTCAAGAAAAATATTGTCGCGCCGGCCGAAACTAGAAGAACGGTGACGGCAGTCAGAGCACCGACCATCGTGGGCAATCGAGACTGCATGCTTACGCCCAGCTTCTTCGAACGTCGCTGAGGATGATGCTTGACCTCTTCGTAAGCCATCTCTTCCGGATCGCCTTGCGGCCTTTCAATTGTTTCGACAGCCGAATCTTTGTTATGCGCGCGCGAATCTTCGTCGAAGTCTGCGTTGCCGTCTTCCTTGAAAGACGCGCCGCACGAGACGCAACGCTCGTATTGATTAGGATGATAAAGACCGCAACCAGGACACTTCATATTTTACCTATTGAAAAACTGCGCGAGCAGCCGTTCGAAGGCATTTGCCGCCCTTCGGCGACAATCTCGCGCAGTTTTCTTTAGTGAATTGGTGGAAATGACTAGCATGCCTCGTAAGGGAGATGTGCTACTCCCAGATTAGCGCATGTAAAGTCTACTTGATTTCTACCTTGGCGCCAGCAGCTTCCAGCTTTTCTTTCATCTGGTCTGCTTCTTCCTTCTTGATCTTTTCCTTCAAAGGCTTCGGAGCGGCATCTACCAGGTCCTTGGCTTCTTTCAAGCCGAGGCCGGTGAGTTCGCGCACGATCTTCAAGACTTCGATCTTCTTGTCGCCGACGGAAGTAAGGATTACGTCGAAGTCGGTCTTTTCTTCAGCAGCAGCAGCGCCACCGCCAGCAGCCGGTCCGGCAGCGGCGAAAGCGACAGGAGCGGCAGCAGTTACGCCGAACTTGTCTTCCATCTTCTTCTTCAGGTCAGCAGCTTCCAAAAGGGTGAGCGATCCGATTTGTTCCAACAGATCGTCTACTGAAAGTTTCGTAGCCATTTGTATTTACTCCTCTAACTTATGTCTTCAGCAGTTAATTACGGACGACTGCCTACGCAGCGTTGTTGTTCTTCTTAGCGACTTCTTCAGCCAGAACAGCGATGTCGCGAATAACGGCTTCCAGGATTCCTGCGATGCCTCTGGCACCGGAATCGAGTCCACCCATAATCGATGACAACAATTGTTCTTTGCTGGGCAATTCGGCGAGACCCTTAACTTCATCGGAAGAAAGAGCATTGCCTTCAATCACTCCGCCACGCACTGAACCCTTTTTGATGGATTTCAGATAGTCGACGACTGTTTTTGCAGGTTGAGCCGGATCGTCGTAACCGATAACGATTGCCGACGGGCCCTTAGCCAGTTTTTCGATTGCTGCAAACTCACCAGTATCGGTAGCGATCTTAATGAGGGTGTTCTTAGCAATGCGGCACTTGGCTTTGCTCGTATCGAGCTTTCTGCGAAACGCAGTGATTTCAGCAACTGTCAATCCGCTCAAGTCGGTGACAATCGCCACTTTGCCGTCCTTGAAGAACTCTTTGAGTTCTCCGACGATTTCCTGCTTGCGTGCCTTGGTGGCCATTAGCGCCTCCTTATTCGAATCTCTCTAACGATTAGAGAGACAAGTGCAACGCAACTTTTTGAAATTCCCTAGAAAAGCAAAAATCCCAGGGACATTTCCGCGGGATCACAAGCAGAGGGGTATTCCCCCCAGTCGATAAAACGCTGGGCTTAAGCCTGGCGTGCTAGTCGAATTTGTGACCTCAAGCCGGCTCTGGATAGCTTCCCATCCAATAATTAAGCCCCGCTCACGCAAGGCACCGTGCTGTCTGCGGTCTAATCGCAAAGTGCGAAGGTGTATTCTGCCAACTATGGCTGCGACCGTCAAGGCTTAAAGGCTCACAGGAGCGCTACTGTAAGGGTTTCTTAATCAACTACGCATCGTAGGGGTGGGATGGAGCGATTGGAAAACCATTGCCGCCCCTGA
>JAYRNY010000341.1:0-9011 GCA_041911975.1 bacterium
AGCAAACTTTCCCATGGAAAAGTCAACTACATCGCCGGGGATCTAGCTGTTGATGCGGATCTAAAGAAACTAATCGAGTTTACCGAGAAGACCCTCGGCGGGCTGGATATTCTCATCCATAATGTAGGCGGACCCAAGTCGCAGGCTGCCCAGGTGACCACGACCGCTGACTGGCAGGAAGCATTCGATAAGCTTTTCCTGCCGATTGTCCAGCTCAATCAGACCTTTCTTCCCGGCATGAAGGAGAGAAAGTGGGGACGCATAGTGACCGTCACTTCTCTTTCAGTAATCGAGCCAATCGCCAATCTGGCCTTGTCAAATGGCATTCGCTCGGCGGTTACCGCCATGTTGAAAACTCTGTCTGACGAAGTTGCAGCCGACGGAGTTACAGTTAATTGCCTGGCCCCCGGGCTGATTCAAACCGCCCGCACGGACGAGCTTATGGAGACCAGGCGCAAGACGACCGGCCAGTCCAAAGAAGATTACATGGCCGATTATGTGGCTTCGATTCCGGCAAGAAGGCTCGGCGATGCCGACGAGTTCGGAGCTGTGGCAGCCTTTCTCGTCTCCCAGCAGGCTCAATACGTGACCGGTCAGACCATCTGTGTAGACGGCGGCAAAAGGCGCTCGGTTCATTAATTTGCCGGATCTTCTCAAGGAGCTCAAGGAGACCTTGGGCGAGCGCTGTAGTATTATTGCGAATCTATTTAGCTAAATCTTTTAGCTAGCTATTCTGGTTCGGTTTTTGCTGGGGCAATTGAGGTAACGAACGTGAAATTTCTGGTGCTTGGCGCAGGACGCATGGGCTATGCGGCGGTTTACGACCTGATCAGAAGTCCGAAGGTCGAAAAGGTCGTCGTCGCCGACAAGGACGCCAAGTGTGTGAAAGGCGCCGTCGAAAGGCTCAATGATCCAAAGATAGTGCCTGTCGAGCTTGATATTACTAAGGAAAGCGAAGTGATTGCCTTGATGAAGAGCGTCGATGTGGCAATCAGCTGCGTTCCTTACGACAACAACTACGAACTGGCCAAAGCCGCTCTGGAAGCAAAGACTCATTTTGTCGACCTGGGTGGTAATGAAGACGTGGTCGAAAAGACCTTCTTGCTCAACGACCTGGCTAAAGAGCGCAAGATCACGATCATGCCCGATCTTGGCTTGGCACCGGGTTTGGTATCAATTCTCGCGGTAGCTGCCGCCGATAGTCTCGATGAGCTTTATGAAATCCGCATCCGCGTCGGTGGACTGCCTGTGGAGAATGAGAACTTCCTGGGCTACAGCCACGTTTTTGCTCTGGAAGGTCTGATCAATGAATACGCCGAAGACGTGACTCTAATTCGCGACGGGCGTTTGCTGCAAGTTCCGTCGCTGACGGAAGTGGAAAAGATCGAGTTTCCCAAGCCCTTTACGGAAATGGAAGCCTTCACGACTTCCGGTGGAATTTCCACGCTGCCGAAGACATATGAAGGTAAGATTCAGCACCTCGACTATAAGTCCATCCGTTATCGCGGCCACTGCGAACAGATGAATCTTTTGAAGGAACTGGGTTTGATGGGCAAAGACCAGATCAAACTGAAGGGCGGCAAGATGATCCCGCGCGATCTTTTGATCCATCTTCTCGACAAAAAGCTGGCAAAAGACGAGCCGGACGTCGTGCTTCTGCGCGTCACAGTCACAGGCGTCAAGGACAAAGAGCCTCGCCAGCTGGTTTGGGAAGGCATTGAATTCTCCGACCAGGCAGAGCGTCTGTCGGCTATGATGCGCATGACGGCATTTCCAGCATCGATAATTGCCCAGATGATTGCTCGCGGCGATATCAGGGAGCGCGGCGTTCTGCGTCAGGAAGAGCATGTTCCAATCAAGCTTTTCCTGGCTGAAATGGAGTCACGCGGGTTGCATCTGACCATGGCCGACAGGGCTCCCGTTCCCACTGAATAGATTAGGGATAGCGCCTATTCAAGCTATCTGATTCGATGCCTAAAACGCCCACAGTCCGGCGTTTTTACATTTCTTGCTGGATTCAGATTAAATGTCCCGAATTCGTGTCCAGGATATCATTCGGCTGGCTAGATACCATAGTTGCGGTCCTACCTTATACTTTCTCATCCTGTGCCGGCCACCCCGGAGGAAACTTAATGAGCTTACTAGAGTCCGCTCGTGGCGCGACCACCTTGTCGCCCGAGCAGTTCGAAGACCACCGTGTCGACGATGGACAGTTTTCTATTGCTAATGCATCAGACGCCTGGACTCCTCGTATAGAAAGAGCCAGCGGCGCGCCTCAAATCACGCCGGAAATGGCATTTATGCCGTTTACTCGCTTTGCTCTGGAAAATAATGTTGAACTCGATACTCGTCACTCGCTCGGTCTGAGTCGCGCCTGGGGCTATGCGCGTCATTATTCGGAGATCAATCCGGGCGGTGGACGCTGCAACGCATCATCGACCTCGATGAGCTGCAACGGCGACAGCAGACCGCTTGCTTACAAGGGCGCCAATGGCGATGTGCCTAATCCCTACAATACTCAAGCGAGAGTCAATGGTAATCCCATTACTACTCAATACTTTGCTCCCACCGAACCCCAAGTTAAGTCGCCGGAGACTTACAGATACCTGAATAACGCTGCCCTGGACAATTCTGTAGCAACGTTGCCGGTCAGCTATCAAAAGGGCACTGAAGTTGCAACGTCGATTCCCAGACTAAACGACGGAACAATCAAGAATCTGGAAAGTGGCCTGGAAAAAACCAAGCCGGTAGACTGGCGCGATAACTCGCTTGATGCATTTGTCGAATCAGTCGAAACCGATAAGCCGATGGTAGTCGTGTTCGGTGACGATACTTCGAGCTTGTTCAACAAGCAAATTCAAGAAATGAAGTCCGACAAGGACCACTTGATGGCCAGACTCTCACAGCGCGCGGTGTTTGTCGTGGGCAAGCCCACCGAGGACGAATACGCTCGCCGAATGGCCAGCCATTTGAAATTGACGGACTATCCGACAATTTCGGTTATCGCTCCGCGCACGGATCAATTGACTGAGACCTATCGCATGGAAGGCTATTTCCAGGTCGCAGACGTCTATGAAGACCTCGACAAAGTGCTGCCGCCCGCCAAGAAAAACCAACAGAAGCCGCTCGTGCCTACGACACTGGCTTAATTTGTCCACCCGACGCTCTCCTTAATTCAAGTATCTCTTTGATCGCGCTTGTCAATCATTGAAATCTAGGACGCTTTGGTCCACCATAATCTCGCGCGCATGCCTTTCTTAGCGGCTGCTGAGGGCTCCGTCCATCCGTTTTAGCGGGATTGGACTAGTGTCGGGGCATTGCGACCATCAAACAGATATGTTGGAGAAGATGAATGCCAGTCGACAGCAAAACCGATCTTTTGCAGTACATCTCGGATTCGCGCCAGAGCTTCCAAGCCGATCTAAAGTCCCTCGTGGATTTGGCCGGCGTCTCAATGGACCCGGAGCGCAAACAAGAGATTCTCAAAACTGCCGACAGCGCAGCTCACCTGGTGAAGCGCATGGGCGGCGAAGCAGAGATTATTCAAACCAAGGGCAATCCTTGTGTCATCGCTTCATTCATCACCGACAAAGCAAACCCGACTGTGCTTGTATACAATCATCTCGATGTTCAACCAGCCGATGCATCGGAATGGAAATCGGCGCCGTTTTCCATGTCCATAGACGGCGACACCTATCGCGGGCGAGGATCTACGGACGATAAGGGTCCGGCTCTCTCGGTTCTCTACGCAGCCGACTATGCGCACAAAAACAAAATCCCCATCAACGTCAAATTCGTCTGGGAATTGGAAGAAGAGATAGGCAGCCCGTCCTTTGAAGAGTTTCTCAAGGCGAACAAAGAGAAACTTGCCTGCGACTCCATTGTAATTTCCGACACGATCTGGGTTTCGCGCGAACGGCCCGCCATTCCCTATGGACTGCGCGGACTGCAGGGAGTTTTGCTGAAACTGAAAACAGCTACAAAAGACGTCCACTCAGGGCTGACTGGTGGACTGGCCAGGAACCCGATTGGTGAACTGTGCCAACTGATCGACCAATGCTACGACGCCAAAACAGGCAAAGTGCATATTCCAGGCTTTTACGACGATGCCCGCGAACCAAGCGAAGAAGAAGCAAGCCAATTCGTCAAATCAGGATTCACTATCGAAGGCTTCAAAAAGGCGCACGAATTGCTCTCTCTGCGCACAGCCGACGCCAAAGACGGCTCGCTGAGAATCTGGGCAAAACCCACATTTGAAGTGCACGGCATCACAGGCGGCTATCAGGGACCGGGCGTGAAAACAATCGTTCCGCATCAAGCCGAAGCAAAAATCAGCATGCGCCTCGTGCCAGATCAGGATCCCGATACAGTCTTCAAAGCCTTCGAGAAGTTCGTCAAAGAAAAAGCGCCCGATGTTGTGATTGAAAAGGAAGGCAGTTTGAAACCCTTCCTGGGCGAGTTCAAAGGACCGTTTGCCGATGCAGCAGTCGGCGCCATGAAAGAGGCTTTCGGTGTCGATCCTGCTTTCACTCGCGAAGGCGGGTCCATTGGCGCAGTCGTGAGCATGAAGGAAGTGCTGGGAAAACCGATTGTTTTTCTCGGTTTGTCACTTCCGGAACACGGCTATCACGCCATAAATGAAAACTTCGACTGGCAGCAAGCATCAGGCGGCATGAAGATGTTCGTCTCCTACTTTGAGCGTCTGGCAAAGATCAGATAAAGAGAGTTCACTCGACGTTCACTAACGTGCACTAACCTGATAGAGGAGGTGCATTTATGAGCGCCAGTATTGAGAGCGAAAAAAAGGAACGCACCATTCTTGTTATCGGTGCGACTGGCTATGTCGGCAGCCGGCTGGTGCCGCTTTTGCTAAATTCCGGATACCGCGTCCGCGCGGCCGGTCGTTCGCTGGAAAAGCTCAAGAGCAGATCATGGGCTAATCATGAACTGGTTGAGCTTCAGGAACTCGACCTGAAAGATTTGAATTCGGCCAGGCGGGCTGTGGAAAGCTGCTCGGTAGTTTATTACCTGATGCATTCGATGAACCCGCAAAATGTTGATTTCGCTGCTGCAGACAGGCTCGCCGCTGAGAACATGGTAGCTGTCGGTGCGGAGGCAGGCATCGAACAATTGATATATTTGGGCGGACTTGGGGAGACGGACACCAATCTCTCCCATCATCTGCGTTCGCGAGCCGAAGTGGCGGCCATTCTCGAAACTGCTAAATTTCCAGTCACTGTTTTTCGGGCGGCCATGATCATCGGCTCCGGCAGCGCTTCTTTTGAGATTCTGCGTTATCTGGTCGATCGCTTGCCCCTGATGGTCACACCAAGATGGGTGAGCACACCTTCGCAGCCGATTGCCATTCGCAATGTTTTGAATTATCTGGTCGGTGCTTTGCGCAACAAACAAACTTACAATCAGACTTTTGACATCGGCGGACCAGAGGTCATAACATACAGGCAGCTGATGCACATCTACGCACGTGAAGCCGGCATACCGGTCCCGTTCATTATTCCGGTGCCCGTCTTCACTCCACGCTTGAGCTCCTACTGGATCAATTTTGTCACACCCGTACCTGCCTATATCGCCAGACCGCTGGCGGAAGGTCTGAGAAATCCAGCGGTCTGCCTGGAGTCCAGAGTGAGGCAGATAATTGCTCAGGATTTGCTGACCGTATCTCAAGCCGTGAGAATTGCCATCGATCGAATTCAACACCACAAGGTTGAAAGTCACTGGACAGACGCAGGCAAGTTGCCGCCCGTCGAATGGTTCAATTCAAGCGATCCCGACTGGGCCGGCGGCACTGTCTTCGAAGATATTCGCAAAGTTGAGATAGACGGCACTTCCGGCGATGCCTGGAAAGCCATCGCTCGCATCGGCGGGACGACCGGCTGGTATTACGCCAATTGGCTCTGGAAGCTGCGTGGTTATATAGACTCGCTTTACGGCGGTGTCGGTCTCAGGCGCGGCAGAAGGCATCCGGATGAACTCAGAACCGGCGATGCGGTTGATTTCTGGCGGGTCAAATCCGTTGAGTGCGAGCGGCGTCTGCTGCTGACTGCCGAAATGAAATTACCCGGTCATGCAGCACTGGAATTTCAAGTCAGACCAGGCACCGATGGCAAGACGGAGATTATGCAAATTGCTCGCTTCCTGCCCAGTGGTCTGCCTGGATTTCTCTATTGGTTTGCAGTGTCTCCCCTGCACGAGTTCATTTTTACGGGCATGCTCAATGGCGTTGCCAATGCCTCCAACTGCCGTATCATTGAAAAGGCTAGGCGCGCCTGTGCTACGGAACCTGGGCTAAAACTTCGCAGCAACAGTTAAAAGAGTTTGTCGGCTGGAGGCCATGCGATAAAAGAATGAGACCTGTGTTTCTAATTGCTGCTCTGGGTGTGGCCGGCGTTGCTGTTGCGGCGGCCAACGATCTCATTGCTCACTACGAGGAGCCGAAATATAAAACTGAATTTGCGGAAGGCGACTTTCAATTGCGCAATTATCCGGCAGTCATTGCTGCATCAGTGCAAGTGACTGGAAATGACGAAGACGCCGCCAATAACGCTTTTCGAATTCTTGCCGGTTACATATTCGGCAAGAACAAAGGATCAAAAAAGATTGCCATGACCACGCCCGTTGTTCAAGAGTCGCAAGCGACGAAGATCGCCATGACTGTTCCGGTCACTGTCGAGAGGCAAAATATGAGCATGACGATGAGCTTTTACATGCCCTCTAAGTATGCGCTGGATGATTTGCCTGAGCCCCTGGACAAGAGGATTGAATTTGCTCGCATTCCGGCTAGAAAATTTGCTGTTGTGAGATTTTCCGGTTTTGGAAACGAGAAAAATTGCCGGCAAAAAGAAGAGGAATTGCGGCGATGGATGAGCGTCCATGGTTTGAAACAAAGTGGCGAGCCCCTGCGCGCTTTTTACAATCCACCCTGGACTCTGCCTTTTCTGCGCCGCAATGAAATCTGGATTGCACTATGCACGTAATACCTCGAACCTAGAGCAGAGGCCGGATATGAAGCAAGAGCCGACTTAGTCGACTCCTGTCTTTTCCGAAAAGCTATCGTTTTTCTTACTTCAAGAAATCCGGCTTAGTCACCCAGTTTTTCTCGGGGTCTTTGACCTTCTCCGGTTCTAAAACCAGCGCTGTTGTTTTCATGATCGTTGCCACTTGCGTGTCCTGAGTTTGTCCTGGTTTGCGGCCGATTTCGTCCGGAGTAACTTCTTCGATGTTTGTCAGGTCCATGATAGTGACCATTCTCTTTGCCGCAAAGACTCCCAGGCTGTCGCCCTCGCCATCGGCTTGTGCAGTCATCTTAAAGGCGAGGGTTGACCGAAAGCAGACTGCCGGATGACTAAGTCATGACTGAGCTGTAAAAACGGTTTGAACTAGTTTGCGGGACCGCGGCTATTTCTTTTTGAATCTGTATCCGACGCGCGGCATAGTTTCTATAAAGGAATCTTCTTCGTTGGCAGATGCATCGATTACTTTGCGGATACGTTTGATCGCCGCTCGTAATCCGTCAATGGTTGCATCGCTGTCGGCATGCCAGACCCTTTGCAGAAGAGCATCCGGGCTAAAGGGGCGATCCTGATTGCGCATGAAAAATTCAAGCAAAGAAAAGTCTTTCGGTTGCAGGCGCATTTCTTTGCCGCTCTTGGTGAAGCGGTGGTTGGCCGGATCGAGCATCAAATCTCCGGAAGTGAGAACTTCTGCCTGTACTGCTTCCGGACGGCGCAACAAGGCGCGGATGCGCGCGGAGAGCTCTCGCGTGTTGAATGGTTTGGTCAAATAGTCGTCGGCACCTGAGTCCAGTCCGACTTCCTTTTCGGAAATCTCATCGCGACCAGTAAGAAATATCACGGGAGAATTGCCGCCCGCTTTGCGATATTCTTTCAAAACTTGAACGCCTTCCATTCCCGGCAGATTCCAGTCTAGAATGATGAGATCGTACTTAGTCAGCATCATGTAGTCATGGCCGACTTTGCCGTCGTGCGCGCATTCCACTACATGGTTTTCCGCTTCCAGTCGAGCCGATATCATGCTGGACAGGTCAACGTCGTCTTCAATCAGTAGGATTTTTGCCATGCCGTTTGTCTATGACCATCAACGATTCAATTCAAACTTGCTGGACGAGAGATAAAGAGCAGATCTGCTGCATTTTCTGGACCACTCTAGTGAGGAAATTCTTTGCTCGAAATTGGCTAGTTTTGGATCGTAAGTGAAGCCGACGGCGCACAGAGCGTCTCGGATTACTTCGCCGATTTTGGGATAAAACTCTGCTTCAAATTTGTCAAAACGAGCTTCCAGCCTGTCGAATCTTGCGTCCACAAGGGCAAACTTTTCCGCTGTTTCCTTTCGATGTTCGTCGAGCCTGGCGTTTAGCTCGTCGAGCCTTTCGTATACCTCCTCGAACTTGTCGTTTACCTCCTCGAACTTCTCTTCCGTTTCTTTGCGGTGTGTGTCGATTTTGAGGCTGAGGGTATCCAGCCTGTCATAGACATTGAATTGCAAGTCACAACGCAGATCGGAGTTGATCCTGCCAATTTGTGTGCTGAGTTCGGCCATTTGAGTGTCCACTCTAAGTAGTGAATTTTCGAGCTTGGATTCCAAGGACTTAAGTGTTGGTCTCATTTTGTCGTACCCCATGCAGAACCGCCTGGATGTACATACGTATTGAGGAGCAAAAAAGTTCAATTCAACAGCGAATCAACCTGATTCGTCGCGTTTATCTCTTCTATATCTGTAATTGCTTGAGAATCGAATTTGTGTAATTGTCGCTTTTTTGGCCGGCGGTTGCCTTAAAAAGCGAGTAACTGAGTTTGTATATGCAATCTAAGCCGGCTGCCGGTTCCGGGGTCACATCTGCGATTCAATGAGAGCTACAGCCTGGCAGGCAATGGCCATTCCTTCGCCGATTGGACCAAGGCGTTCCATTGTTTTGCTCTTGATGCTCACCTGGTCGATTTCAACGCGCATCGCTTTGGCGAGAATCTGGCGCA
>JAYRNY010000342.1:0-6876 GCA_041911975.1 bacterium
AAGCGGACTTTTAAGTTCATGCCCGACCATGGCCATGAAGCTCTGCTTGAGCCGCTCCGCCTCGTATTCTCGGCTGACATCTTTGGCGATGAGCAGACGCCCTTTAAGCGAACTGGTATCGTATGCAGTGCTCATCACCTCGGAAGGAAACAACCCGCCGTCAGCTCTGCGCCCATAGATCTTGCGCAACGGATGCAGAGGAGGGTTCATCAACTCGGCAAAAGCGACTTCCTTCTCGCCGTGTTTATCCTGTCGAAAATATTCGGTAATCCGATGCCCGCTCAGCGTGGAAGCAGCCGCACCAAAATGCTGTTCGGCAGCCGGGTTGACGGAAACAATCTCTCCTTCAGGCGTGATTACCAGAAGTGCAAGCGGCATCATTTCGAAAACAGAACGCATACGCTCTTCGCTTTGCCGGAGAGCTTCCTCGGCTCGCTTGCGTTCCGTAATATCGAGTACGACACAAAATGCACGTCCTTCGGCGTCCGACCATTGCATTGACCAGAGGACATCCTTGAGTACGCCGGATCCGGTTATCAGGCGGCATTCAAAAGACGAAGGCTGATTTTGAGCAATGCCCTCGGCCAGTTTTTCCAGAAACATCTGGCTGTCCTGGTCGTGAATTATTCGGGCTATTGGACCGCGCACCAGCTCATCCTGCCTGTGTCCCCAGGCAGTTACACAGGCTTGATTAACTTCGAGAACGACACCCTGGGCATTGAGCGAACAAATAACTTCCCGTGCATTTTCGACGATGGCGCGCTCGCGGCGGCGCGCTTCTTTGAGACGACCGGCCGCCTCGTGCAACACATTGTCCAATGCGGCAATCTCATCTCCACCTTCAACGGGTGGGTTCAATTCGCGCTCCGCCACCAATCGATTGGAGTTGTCCATGACCACCAAAAGTCGCTTCGATATGTTTCGCAGGAAGCCAAACATTAGCACCGCTGCCAGTACCATGTTCAATATCACGGCGACAAGAAGGAAAGCGTCGATCATGCGACCATAACTGCGGAAAGTGCGACCCTGAGCCTTGAGCTGGGTCTCTTCCGACTCGATGAGTTTTCTTGTATCGGCGAGCAGCGTATTGGTAATCTCTCGCAAGGACCGGCTGCGATCGGCCATTTCGGCAGCTGCACTTTCGCCGGTTGCTCGAGGTGATTGAATTATTTTGGATGCAAGGTCAAGGTCATGGCGCAGGCGCTCTGCCATTTCCTTCTGCGGCCCGGCGGCGGGCAACAACGCCTCCAACTCACTCATTCGCGTGCGCGCCCTCTGCATCGCGCTTTCATAGCGGGTGCGCGTGAAGGCTTCCGGCATCATCAAGTCCAGCAAATAATCGCTGATGGCAAAAACTACGGAGTTTCCCAGAGCGTTCGCCGAGGTCATGATCAGCCGCGAATGCGCTTCTCGGTCAGCCTGCAACTGCGCTTCATCAAGCAAATACTTCAGCCCGGCGATGAAGAAAAACGACAGCAAAAGCGGCACGGCAATGATGACAAAACCCTGACGCGACAATGACGAGCGAAAGAGCGGGCTGGTGCCGCCATTTGTTTTCGCTGGCTTGATCGAGCTTTTAGCTTCTTCAGTCATCTAAAAGACTTAGCTTCTGATAAAAACTGGTAATAGAAACCGCTGGTGAGTTTATATATAAGAGCATATAGAAATGCTTGAGTGTGCCTTATAAAACAGGCCACCCAGGTGTTTCAAAAAGATAAAACCACAGGGGCCAAGTAGTCACTCGCTGAAACATTAGGGGAGCCATTGCCGCCCCTAAGTGTTCGAAACGCCGTCCCAGCGATAGCCGGAGCCGCGCACGGTCGTGAGCGGGCATTTGCCGGAGGCGTCGGTTAACTTGCTCCTGACCCGTCCAACTGCAACTCTCACTGCCGCCACACTGGCATCTTCGGCGTCAGGCCATACGCGAGCCATGAGCGCTTCCGGCGAAAACACCTCACCGGGGTGACTCATTAGAAATTCCAGAAGATCATATTCGCGCGGAGCCAGATTTAACTCCTTACCATCAAAGGTAACCGAGTGTCCTGCTTTTTCGATCTCAATCGAGTCTGACCTAATGGCCTCTACTTCAACCAAATTTGCTCTTCTAAGAAGAGTTCTAATCCTCGCCGAAAGCTCGCCGGCTGCAAACGGCTTCGTCAGATAATCATCGGCGCCGGCATCCAGCCCGACAATTCGGTCTTCGATGGCATCGCGCCCAGTGAGAAGCAAGATTGGTATCTTCTTGTTCTTCTGCCTGACTCGCCGGCAGACTTCAATGCCATCTAGTTTTGGCATTTCCCAGTCCATTACCACACAGTCGAATGAGTAAGAGAGCAAGAGCTCCAGAGCTTGCTCACCGTCGCGAGCTGTTTCCACCACATGATGGTCTTCATGCTTGAGCCAGGCGGAAAGCATTACAAGCAAGCTGTAATCATCGTCAGCTAGTAGTACCTTTGCCATGGAAAAACACTCTTAAGACCCCTGTTATCTATATTTGCCACGGCTGAGCGGCAATTTGCCGCGAAGATAACGAAATTGTGGCAGGGCATTCACCACCCCGTTAACTTCGCAACATATTCTTCTAGCAGTTGCTACCCTCAGGAGTACACGATTTTGCTGAAGCCTGCCCCCACCCTCCGCACAATCGCCCTAGCAGTTGCCCTTTCCGCCATGTCCACCAGCCTTTGCGCATTAAGCGTGAAAGCTTCGGGCACGGAATGCGCCGCCAAGTTCAAGACATTGGACGCATGCAATCAGAAGCGCTCCGATGATGACGACAAGTGCACCTCAGGCGGCAACCTGGCGTATCTCAACTCCTTGAAAAAAGGCCATCACAAACACAACTGCAAACAGGGCGGCGCAGCAGGATTTGGCACCATCAGTGACCAATACACAACAGCTTCGGGCGGCAATTCTCACGGCTACAAACTGGGCAGCGGCAAAGGTGCAGGATCAAGCACAAAACCAGTTTCCAAATCCAATCAAGACTCCAGCTCTAATTCCTCGGCAGGTATTGTCGGGTTGGGCAATTTCCTGAAAGGTAAAACCGACAACGGTTCGAACTCGAAAAACAGCTCCGGCTCCGGCAGCATCGGTTTCGGCTTTGGTTTCGGAAGCGGTTCGGCGACGGATACAAATTCGAACAACAAGAACAGCAACAGTGGAAGTTCAGGATCAGGTTCTATCGGTTTCGGACTCGGCTCCCTGTTTGGCGGTTCCAGCAACGGTTCAGGAAACGGCACTAACGGTTCCACCAACAACTCTCAAACCAGCTCCGCATCGGGTTCCATCGGATTCGGGCTGGGAAATCTGTTTGGTCAAAACTCTGGTTCTAATACAAACTCAAACTCAAACTCTAACTCCAGTTCCGGTTCAAGCTCAAACTCCAACTCTGGATTACTATCCGGTTCTACTTCCGGATCGAATTCGACTTCCGGAAACACATCAGGAACTGGAACTGGAACTGGAACTGGCTCGGCTTCAGGAACAGGTCTGGGACTCTTGCCGTCGCCCGGAACCGGCTCAAATCCGAACTCTAACTCGAATAATCCGGTTAAGCTTCCAAATATTCTCAAGCCCCTCAAGCCAGTACCTGTCAAACCGGCGGATCTTCCGATCATCACCGATCAATACACGAGTGGCAGGCAGACAGATTACACCGAGTATCAGAAGCGCTTGCAGAGATGGGCAGCTACTGGATCCACGCAAGCAGGCGGCGGATCCGGATCGACAATCATTCCTCGTGTCACACCCATAGTCGGTGGCGGTACCGCAGCAGGGGGTGGAGCGGGCGGCGGCTCCGGCTCATCGGCGGGAGGAGGCGGAGGCGGCGGCGGCAGCGCGGGAGCTGGTCAAGGTTTTCTGCCAAACACCAGCGGCCAGTTTATGCAGCAGATGTGGAATTCCATGAACCAAAAGAGCGCCACCTGCGATGCAAGTCAGCAGAGACAGCCTGAAGGCAGCAATCCAAATTCGGTGTATATGTCGCTTCCTTCGGCAGATCGCACAATGCGTCAACCTTTCATCGTCCCCATGAATGGGCAGAGCGAAGACAAGAAAAACTGCCCCGGCGGCGGACCATGCGCGAACAAAGGCGACGAAGGCAACTACAATCAATTGCAACCGCAAGAACCTCCGCAAGAGGTTACGACTGGTGGCAATGCCAAAGCTCAAGATTTCGTAGGCGAGCAATTCGTGCAAAACATGATGTCGCCGGATGCACAGGCGAAGATGGCCGCAGCCGGTGCGCAAAGCTGCGCACAGGGCGCAGGCGAAGCTTGTGCAGCAGGAACGTGTGAAGGATTGGAGCAAGCTCTTATGGTCATGTTCTTGCCTACAGCAACAGTCAACGTCGCCAACGAAGCATCCGGCACACCAGGTAGCACACTCACTCCATTTCGCCCCCTCTCGCAAGCGATCTGGATGGTGCAGAGGATGTACAAGCAAGTCTTTATGCCGATGGCTCTTCTTCTGCTTCTGCCCGGTGCCGTAATCTTGAACATCAAGGTAATGCTTCACTCAGGCATCAATCATGGTGCAGATGAAGATACTACTTCTCCCTTCTCTGCAATCATGAGATCCATGATCGCTGTTTTTCTTATTCCAGCCACACAGCTGATAGTCAGCTATGCCTCTGATATCGGCAGTGCAATGACCCATGAAGTATCAGGTGCCACCAAAGTGATGGCGCTGGTTGCCTGGGCAAAAACAGCAATGGGCGAATCAATGACACCCCTCAATGGTGAAGCAACCGGAATCAGCAACATGGACTCCGGAAGAGCACTGTTCAGGGCCGTCATGCACACTGTTTCTATGACTCTTGCATACGGTTTGCTGATGCTCATTGCCTTCCAGATAACCATTATGTGTTATTTGATGTGCATGGGCCCCATAGCTGCTGCATTCTACGTCTATCCCACAGGGGTGGGAAGGCTGTTCAAACCAGTGTTTGCAAACTGGGTCGATGCAGTCATAAATATTGCCCTGTGGAAATTCTGGTGGTGTGTGATTGTGCTGTGCATGGTTACCAGGATCAACATCATGACCTTTGTCGACATCAATCCGGAATGGGAAGCCTACATGTTTGTCTGCTTCCTGGTAATGATGTCCTACGTCCCGTTCGCGCCGTTTGAATGCAAGCCTGGCGAAATGGTCGACAAGATATTGCAAAAGGCTCAAGAACTCAAAAAAGAGGCTGGTGGACAGGGCGGCTAAAACGCCACCTCGATGGCGGCAAACCTGCCGCAGGCGCCGCTTTCGCGAACATAACCAAATTGTGACAGGGACATACGCACCTGTTAACTAGCGCCCTTAATATGTAAGTCACCTGGAAGGTGTCTGTTGCCCCCCGGCAGACAACTCGATACTTCCCCCACCCCGAAGGCTTGCACGATGCGAAAAATTGAAAAAGAAGTGGCGCTGGTTCTTTTCACATTCATCACAATCTGTGCAGTCACTCAAGCCGCTCTGGCGATGCCCGATCCCAAGTCACAAATGGGAATCAACCCGCGCTCGCTCAGAGAGATGGCTGAAAGCTATAAGCTGGACAACAAAGACACGCAACCCACCATCGACAAAAACAAGTGCCAGACCTGCAAAGAAAAGGACAGCACTAACGCCGAAACGCAAGAAGCAGTCTTCGAAAAAATCAAACCAGGTCTTCAGAAGCCGGAAAACGTAGCACAAGCAGCTCGCGCCGGCGGTCAATCGCAAGCAACGGCAGAAGGAAATGCTGCCGGTGACATAGCCAAAAACGAAGCCATCGAAGCGATCGACTACGCTTCGCGCTTTCTCGTTAATTTCACCACCCAGGGTGGCAACAAGTGGAACAGCATTCGTGACAATATCTTTGTACCGATGGCCATCTTGCTCTTGCTGCCTGGCGCAGTCATGACACAAGTTAAAGCGATCATCTCGGCAGGTTCGCCGGCTGTTGCACCGACAAATCCTTTCGAAGGCATACAGCGCTCCATGATCGCATTGTTCTTGATTCCTGGTTCTTACCTTGTAGTCAATTACGGCATCGACTTTGCCAACAGTGTTCAATACACCGTCAGCAGCGAATATCAGCGCTTGTTCGGCACCAATATGTATCAAGACGCTATCTGTGCTGAAATCAGAGCATTTACAACACGAAACGGAGCCGAAAACGAAGGCTCGATGAAAGTGCCTCCAGCCAACCTGGTTCCCATCGGCAAAGGTATATTCTCTGCGGCTGAAGGACATCTCTGGGGCAAATTGCTTGATCCTTGCGTAGGTCTCAATCTGGTTCCTCTCGATCGCGACGATGCAGCCATTCCTGCCGGTGCAATCGCAGCCCGTGCAGTGTTGTATTCGACCAATGCCGGTCTCTGCACCGCCTGGGCGATTTGCTGCGCATTTCAAATGGCCTTCATGTATTACTTGTTCTTTGTTGGTCCTCTTATGGCAGCGCTCTGGGTTTACCCAGTCAAATCTTTGCGCGAAGCATTTCCTAATTGGGTGGAAGGCGTTATCTCTTTGTGCTGCTGGAGCCTTTTCTGGCACACGACAATCATGCTCATCGCTTCTTTTAAAGGAACGGACGACACCGGTCTGTTCTTCATGACCGCTTTGAACTTCCTTGCCACAGCCAGTGTCAAGCATGCTTTCGACTTCGCCGGATTGGTAAAAGCTGCCGGTATGAAAGCCATGGAACTGGGCGAAAAAATCGCTGCAGAAGCTGCTAAAGGCGGCGGTGGTGGCGGCGGCGGCGGTGGCGGCGGCGGCGGCGGCGGCAGCGAAGAAGGCGGCGGCAGCGATGAAGGCGGCGCTCCTGCCAGTGGCGGAAGTGAAGCACCAGTCCCGCCGGCTGCTGGACCTAAAGCAGCACCAGCTGTCAATCACGTAGACGTACCC
>JAYRNY010000343.1:0-9957 GCA_041911975.1 bacterium
CACCGCTCAAGAGGAGTCGTCCGCATCCAAAGACGCGCGTTTGTCTACAAATGATGATGCCGACAAAAGCGCAGAAGCGAGCAGCAAAACATCGACATCACTTCTTGAATTAGGCACCGCGCTGATCGGAGAGAGGCTCGCATCGGAATTGAAGCTCGAGAAGGGTAGCGAATTGCCGTTGTCGGTAAACGACAAGGTAGTGAAGCTTAAGGTGATTGGAATTCTGAAGTCCAACGGGTTGGGCAAATCTTTCAACGGTCAAGTTGTTGTAGTCGATATGAAAACCGCCCAAGATTTGTTCGACCTTGCCGGAAGAATCACCCAGGTCGAACTGATTGTTCCCGAGCCACTGTTCGCATCAGTGCAGGAACACCTGCTAAGCAACACAACACAACCAGTGTCTGTCGATACTCCTTCAGCGCGAGCGAGAACGGTTGAAAAAATGACGCGATCGTTCCAATACAATTTGACCGCACTGGCATTTATCGCGCTCATCGTTGGAATGTTTCTCATCTACAACACGATGACCATTTCGATTGTCAGACGTCGAGAAGAGATCGGTATCTTGCGCACACTCGGCGCAAGCAAAATGAAGATTGCCGGTTTGTTTCTCTCCGAAGCAATCTTGTTCGGCGTGGCTGGTTCGCTTCTAGGCGTGGCGTGTGGAGTAGCACTCTCTGACAGTGCGCTTAGTGCTATTGCCGGCACGATAGAACACTTCTACTTCAGCCACCCGCTCGGCTCAACAAGTATCGAACCACTTTCACTCTTAAAGGCATTTGCAATCGGAGTATCCCTCACAATAATCGCTTCCATTCCCCCTATTTTCGAAGCAACATCAGTGGCTCCGGCAGAAGCAGCCAGGAAGGGATCGTATGAGTCGCGCATCGTTCACTCCACTCATGGGCTCCTGGTGGCAGGATTAGTCATATATGTACTGGGCGCCGTCGCGACTCTTGGAAAACCAATCTCCGGTTTTCCATTCTTCGGTTATGCCGCAGCATTCGCTTCCATCATCGGCACAGCTCTAATTACTCCATTCGTCCTCAATTTATCGTTTTCCGCGATAAATGAAAAACCTGGACTGAAGAAATTTTTTGGTGTAGAAGGAGCCATTTCATTGCGGGCGCTCGCGGGTGCGCCGGGCAGAACTGCAGTCGCCGTCGCAAGCCTCATGGTTGGAATCTCTATGATGATAAGTCTTGCCATCATGATCTCCAGCTTCCGCAGCACAGTGGTGGCATGGGTGGAGCAAACCCTGAAAGCAGATCTTTATATTCAATCTCAATCACGCGCTGATGGAAATCGCGACGGCAAGATTGACTCGAAAGCGGCTGATATCATCCGAATGGTCCCGGGCGTTGCGGCCGTCGACGGTTTTGTCGAACACAGAACAACAGTGAATGGAGACCCTGTAATTCTCGGTGCCGGAGAATTCGACGTACTCAAGAAATATGGACGGCTCAGGTTGGTCAACGGAGATCAGGGGAAGGCTTTGATCGAAAGTATGGGCCCCAACGATTGCGTTATATCAGAAACATTCTCTGTCCGGCGCGGCATCAATACTGGTGACACGATTCAAGTTCCGACTCTAGACGGATTGACACCATTCAGGGTGGCGGGAGTCTACTACGACTATTCAAGCGATCTTGGATACATCGTCATTGACAGAAAACAATATCTGCAACACTTCTTAGACACCAAGTTGACCAGTATTGCCGTCTTTCTCAAGCCCAATGCAGATGCGGAGACGGTGAGAAAGAAGTGCCTTGTGAATTTGAAAGGCACCTCACTGGTTCTCATCCGTAACAATAAAGAATTGCGATCAGAGGCAATGCGAGTCTTCGATCGCACCTTCTCCGTAACCTATGCTCTTCACACCATCGCCATTGCGGTTGCACTGCTGTCTGTTATGAACGCGCTCTTGGCGCTGACGCACGAATCACGCCGCGAGTTTGCGATACTCCGCTATCTAGGTGCAACACGTACTCAGTTAAGAAAAATCGTGCTCTCCCAGGCGGTCATTCTTGGCGCATGCGGAAGCGTTGCAGGCGTCGCTGTCGGATATGTTCTTTCACTCTTGCTTGTGAATGTCATAAACAGACAGTCCTTCGGTTGGACAATTCAAATGATGATTCCCTGGGACTTCATTCTGCAGTCTTCAGGTCTTGTCATTCTGGCGGCGCTGGCGGCAGGAATTTTACCGGCGAATGAAGCCGGTCGAACAAAAGCTGTGGAGTTTGTACGTAGTGAGTAGAACTAGAGAGCCAAGGAAAAGGGAAATGAATGGATTCAAGAAACTCGCGCTTTCAGCACTCTTGCTTTCTTCATCGTTCGCTTCCATAACGGCAACAAAATCCGAGGAGGCTGACAACTTTTACAAGAAGGCATTACCGGGTTATAAGTTCTCATTCCCGCGCGACCACGCATCGCACGAAGCATTCAAAACCGAATGGTGGTATTACACGGGGCATCTAAAAGGAGAAGATGGGAAAAAATATGGCTACGAACTCACATTCTTCAGAAGCGGAATCTCTCCTTCAGAAACGCAACTTCATAAAGGAAAGGCGCAATCTAAAGAACAATCCAGAGAGCGTTCCGCCGAACATACCAATGTCTATCTGGCCCATTTTGCGGTAAGCGACATAGACAACAAGAAGTTTCACTTCTTTGAAAAATTGACACGCAGCGGGCTTTCATTGGGAACAGCAAGCAGTCGGGTACTCCATGTCTACAATGATGGATGGCGTGTAGACGAGGCCGGTGACGCCATGATTCTTTCTGCTGACTCAGGCAAGACTGGCATCAAACTATTGCTGACCTCGAAAAAACCACCGGTTATTCATGGCAAAGATGGAGTCAGTCAGAAAGCTGACTGTGCAGGATGTGCCTCTCACTACTATTCGCTTACACGCATGGAAACGAAAGGTCTTCTATTTTTAGACGGCAAGGAACAACGTGTCACCGGCACGTCCTGGATGGATCACGAGTTCGGCTCGAATCAATTGACCGAGGAGCAAGTCGGCTGGGATTGGTACAGCCTGCAACTGAGCGACAATACCGAACTCATGCTCTACATGATGAGAAAACGTGACGGCAGCATTGATAAGAACTCGAGTGGCACCATAATAGGTGCAGATGGCAAAACGGAACATCTTTCACTTTCGCAATTCAAAGTGCGGTCTAAATCAAAATGGCTGAGCCCACTGAGCAAAGGAAATTATCCTATGAATTGGGAAGTCGAAGTACCGGAAAAACAGATCAAGTTGCAGGTAAATGCGGACTTTGACAGCCAGGAGCTGGTGACCAAACGTTCTACGGACGTCACGTACTGGGAAGGGGCGTCATCAATTACCGGCACAAAAATGGGAAAACCAATCGCAGGGGAAGGCTACGTTGAAATGACCGGTTATTCCGAGAAGTTTCACAAGAAGATTTAGGCAATTATGAATAACGATACCCAAAAATCCTTTGTTTCATATGCTCAGCTCGGCGAAGATGCGGTTCTTTTTCAAGCACTTGGGCATATCAAGCACGGGTTCTACATCGATATAGGTGCTCAAGATCCTGTACGCGACTCAGTTACCAAAGCATTCTATGAGCTTGGCTGGCGTGGCATAAATGTCGAACCGATCGAGCACTGGTTCGACCTGATGGTTCAAGATCGTCCGGAAGACGTGAATTTGAAACTTGCAGTCGGTTCGAAGAAAGGAACTCTCAAGTTATACGAACTTCCTGACACCGGGCTTTCTACAGCAATTCCTGAGTACGCAAAACGACACAAAGAACGCGGTTTTTGTATGTCTGAGATCGAAGTCGAGTTGACCACGCTCAATGATATTTGTGCGGATAATGATGTCTCAACCATTCACTTTCTGAAAGTCGATGCGGAAGGATCAGAGAAGGAAGTTCTTCTTGGAACAGACTTCACAAAAATTCGCCCGTGGATAATTATCATGGAAGCCACAGAGCCACTAACTGAAGTGCCTACATGGCAAGAATGGGAAGAAATATTGCTCAATGCCGGCTTTGAGTTAGTGCGAACTGACGGTCTGAACAGATTCTACGTTGCAAGCGAACATCAGGACATCAAAGACAAATTGCAAATGAACTAGAGGATAGAATTGAACGCCAAAGTCATCACCATCCAGTCTGACACATTGTGGCAAATCACACTGCGATTTCCACCGGTTGTCGGCGTTCCGACCAATTGCTGGTTGTGGAATGGCGGTGATGGATTGACTCTAATCGACTGTGGATGCCCGAACCATGGAGAAGAAATTGTCAAAATCAGCCAGACTTTCGGAGCAATCAAACGCATTATCATCACTCATGCGCACCCAGATCATGCCGGTGCCGCCGCAGCAATCTCCCGCGCTCTAAACATCCCTGTCTTAGCGCATGCTGCGGAAGTTGATTTCTTGAGCGGAAAGAAAACGATGCATGACGAAAAGGGTTCTATCATCTGCAAGGGAGCCTTGTGGCTGGCGCATACGGCCGGCTATACAGTTCCTAAAGTCGAAAATGCCGAAGCGATTCGACCCGATCAGCAAATCGAGGGTTTAAACATTCTCCACACGCCTGGTCATACACCAGGCAGTATCAGTTTATTTGCAGCGGCGGCACAAACACTATTTTGCGGTGACAACCTAGATACTTTCAACGGGAAGCCTGCCTTAGGACAGCTTTGGTGCACTCTAGACAAGGATGCTCGCAATTCCAGCCTCGGACAGTACGATCGGTTGGATGCAAGCAGACTGCTTGCCGGTCATGGAAAGCCGTATGAATCCAGCAACCTAAAAAACGAATTGCAAAGATTAATTTCCGCCACATAAATGTGAGATGATTGAGCAATGAAGCTATCTAAAGAAGCGAAGCTAGTAATTGCAGTGGTAGCAGGAGCTGCCGTATTTACTCTCGTAATTGTGAGCGCAGTGACCAGCGGCATTACAACCGACACAAAAAAAGATGTTGAGCGATACGAAGAGATCAATCGGCGAATAGCCGATACGCTTTGTCCGAAGTGCAATGGGAAAATGGAAAACGGATTTATCATAGATCGCGGGCACAGACAGTCGTACACAGGCACTTGGGTGCAGGGCACTCCGCAGGTGGGCGCAAATGGAGTCAATGGTGAACCGGGATCTGTCGTCGTGACAATGCGATGCAAAGCGTGCGGTTATCTAGAGTCCTATGCAAAATAGAGAGCCTCGCATATGGCTGACTCAACTCACAAATCTTGAGGCGGAACCTGATCAGCGTAAGTTGCGCTTGATCTCGCTGGGAAAGCTCTGGGCACTAACAGAACTTTTTCACCCGTGGTTCGCCACGTTTGAAATTGATTGGGACGGCGCGCTGGTCAAAGCAATCAAAGAGCTTGACCGGATGAAGACACAAGAAGACTATTGGAAAATTGCGTCTGAGATGATGTCTGCCTTAGGTGATTACCAGACATACAGTTTTAACGCGACCCCACTACCCAGCGACAGCACCTACGAACCTTTGCCATATCCGGAGCCACCGGAATTGAAAAAAAGATTTCATCAGACTAGAGACGGAATCGCCGTTTTCAACTTAAACGGGATGAAAGACGAAGAGTGCATTGAGCTTACAGAATTCATCATATCCAGACTGGACGCGCTGAAAAAGCCAAAAGGGATCGTCTTTGACATACGCACTCAAGAGGCCAGTTTCTACGGAATAGATGAAGTTTTCAATGATGAATTAGCCAGGCATCTGTCAAGAAAGACGTTGGTGATGCCGACGTTTAGACAACGCTATCACTATGGTTGTTTGGCAACAGCTGGTACGAATCCGAGAAACTATGGACCCGGAATCATCTCACAAGCCGCTCGAAAAATCGAAGGTGGAGTCAACTCCTTCAATTGCCCTGTAGTCTTTTTGACCAGTTTTTTTTCCAATACACCGCTATTGGCAGTCGCGTTGCAAACGCAATCAAAAGGTTTCATCGTCTGCGCGGATCGTTTTGCCCCTGGTTTTTACGGTCAATCAACCTTGCGGCTCATTCTTCCTGATGATGTTCATGCATCCATACGCCTGACGGAACTCGTCAGCTTCGATGGCAGCCTCGATTTCTATCCTGACATAACTCTCGAGTCACGCAATCCAAGGTCTGCATCAGTACTTAACAGAACATTGAATCTGATAAGAAACAACGAGCTTCGCAAGGCCAAACGTCCAAAATCATCGGTGGCTATCCATCATCAAGTCAACTACACCGATTTCGAACTTCCTACAAGGGAGATGCGTCTGGTTGCTGCATTTCGTATCTGGGCTGCTGTCGAACATCTGTTTCCATACAAAGATTTGATGGACAGAAACTGGGACGCTGTATTCGAAACATCAATCGACGAGATAGAAGCGGCCACAGACCCGCATGAATACTATCTAGCCACCGCAAAGATGATCGCCCAGCTCGATGATTCACATGCCGGGGTCTCCTGCTACACGTCTCATATGCTTTTTGGTGATTGGTCCACTGTCATTCGCTGCCGCTACATCGAAGGGAAATATGTGGTCAGCTATATTGGCAACGAAGATGAAGCCGCAAAGGCCGGCGTAAAAATCGGTGATGTCATCCTGTCCGTTGATGGCGAAAAGATCGAAGACAAGATCAAGCGTTTCAAGCAATATTGCGCGGCATCAACACCACAAGCCTTCTGGAATAGAATCGCATGGAGTCTGCTCAGTGGCACAGCAGGGTCCACTGCCACTCTCGTATTGGATGAAGGTGATGGTGTTCTAAAATCTGCACGATTGAAACGCCGCGAAGAGAACAATATATTTTACGATGCACCGACTCGTGAAGGCGATGATATCTTCCGTGTTATCGAAGCGGAAAACCTAGGATATGCGGATCTAACGCGCCTTGAAGCTGGTCAGGTAGACGAGATGTTCGAGCTCTTCAAAAACACGCGCGGGATAATCTTCGACATGCGCGGTTATCCACGCAACACAGGCAGCCCCATCTCCTCGCGCTTGACCGAAAAAATGGATGTTGCTGCTGCACGAAGCAGCATTTCATTCATGTCAAAACCTCATTTCCCAGATGACATCGTGGGCCAAGATCCCTGCTGGTACGGAACCACTTCCACCATCCCGAACAGCTTTGACTGGAAATATAAGAACAAAACCGTTCTGCTCATAGACGAACGCGCAATGAGCCAGTCCGAGCAAGTCGGAATGTTTTTAAAAGCAGCAAACGGAACCACATTCATCGGCTCACCGACAACCGGTGCCAACGGCACGGTTACCGAATTTCACATCCCGGGAAGTATGACCGTCACATTTACCGGTGAGAAATATTTCTTTCCGGATGGCACACAGCTTCAGCGCGTCGGACTGCAACCTGACGTTCATGCAGTGCCGACAATCGCAGGACTGCGTGCCGGCCGCGATGAAGTGCTCGAGACCGCAATCGATTGGCTGCGAGAGCACAGCTAGGGAGAGACCGGAGCCGGGATGTATTTTCACGGAATCATCCTTTAAGATGATGGACCATATACCGTGAGTGGTATTCTATGAAGCACGGCGAACATGAAACCCCTGAACGCCATTATTTACATCAAAACGGCAGCGCCAAGAACAGCTCTCTAAGAGCAATTATTGTGGACGCTGTCGTTTTGTTTTGCCGTTAATTTCATCACCTCACCCGGCGTGAATGTTTGGATGCTGCTGAAACCCGGGTAAGATATACCCGACTTAATCAACCCAAAGAATGTTGTGCGACAGGTGATTCCCGGCGTTTCATAAAGACAGGAAATACGATGCAAGCGAGGAGCGCATGACTCAGCCACGGTCGAAGCGACAAAACAGAAATTCAGCCAACTCACAACCGCCAAAATCCAGAGGCAGAAAGACTTCAGCACTGAATTTGGACGGACTAAGCGGCGACGAGGAAGTGACGAGCGCTCAGCTCGCGAAGTCGTTCGTGAACTTGGCGACCATCGAGCAAGCAATTGATGACGAACTTGTCGACAGTCGGCGGCTGGAGCCGACTGCGGCTCCCGCTGGCACAAACGGTAAACAGAAGCGAGTGGCAATAAAAAAAGCGCAGTATCAGCTCAATCATGACGACTTAAGCCGCATCAATACCAACCGGGGGTTGATGGAGCTTTTAAAAACCAAAAACATCAAAGTACGCGACATTGTTGCCACCTTGAAATACGAGGAAGAATTGGTGGCCCTTCAAGTAGAGTTGGTAAAACTGCAAAGATGGGTGCAAGAAAAAGGAAAACGGGTGGCGATTCTCTTTGAAGGGCGCGATGCAGCTGGCAAGGGTGGAACAATTCGCCGCTTTACCGAGCACCTGAATCCCCGCTCGATCCGCGTGGTCGCGTTGCCAAAACCGACCGCCGAGGAATGCGGGCAGTGGTATTTTCAACGCTACAGCAAACAATTGCCGAACGCAGGCGAAATCGTTTTTTTCGACCGCAGTTGGTATAACCGCGCCGTTGTAGAACCGGTCAACAAATTCTGCACGACGCGCGAGTACGAGCGATTTATGCAACAAGTTCCCGAATATGAGCACATGCTTTACGAGGACGGTATAACCATTGTCAAATTCTGGTTCTCGATATCCAAAGACGAGCAGCTCGCCAGATTTCGCTCGCGCCGAATCAACCCTTTAAAGCAGTGGAAGTTAAGCCCCATAGACGAGAAAGCGCAGGATCTGTGGGATGACTATACCGATTACAAAGAATTGATGTTCAGCAAAACGCACACATCATTCAGTCCCTGGATCATAGTCAAGTCCAATAACAAAAAACTTGCTCGCCTGGAAAGCATCAGGCATGTACTGAATGTCATGGACTATTCCGGCAAGAACGAAGCCAGAGTGCGCATTGCGCCAGATCCGGACATTGTCACTCGATTCCATCGTAATGTGCTTCGCCTAGATTAGCCTCCGCTCCAGGTCAGTTCCCGAAAGGAAAGGCCATGCGCATTATGAAAATAGCTCACTCATTTGCAAGAGTAATTTCAGACAATTTTCCTAACTGTGGCAAGCGGATATATCGTCCAAGCCGGGCTTTGCTTTAACTCTTTCAAATCGAGCTTTCAATTCCTTCAGCCTTTGGCTTGGGGGTAATTTAGCGAAAACCGGATCATAAAGATCATAATTTCTGAAAGCAGGCGTCATCTCGCTTGATTCTATAAACTGCTGAATGCAATCGAGTGATTGATTTCGACTCTCATTGGCAGCCTGGTGCTCTCCGGAGCTATCTTGGAAAGATGCAAGAGCTAACAGTGTTGATGCTCTAAGATAACAGAAGTCGGTCTCATACCAATCGGAGGCTGACCAGTCAATACTGCTCATTGCCAGTGGTGCCGGCGGTGCTATGGCAATCTCATCAATTCCTGACCTGAAAACAGGTGGAGTAGACAATGATGGATCACTTCTTCTAGAACCGTGTTCTGTATACCTAAAAGTTTCAGCAGATTGAGAACCGAAACATCCGCTTGTGGAGAAACCACCAACCGGATCGAAGTACGTTCCACCTGCTGTATCAGAAAGCTGATTTGCAAGCAGACCCTTCAGTAACCGCACAGCACTTTCGACATCCCCATCCGCAGCAGTGTGTTGGGCAAGAAGACCAACTGTTAGCGCGTGACACCCGGAACGTCCATTCGGCTCGAGCAATTTGACAGCTCTACCTATATAGTCTCTAGCTGCGGATAGTCGGCCTTGCAGCTCATTCACGTGAGCCAAGTCGATGAATGCCCTGGCAGCTTCTTCCGCGCGAAACCGTGGGAACCAATCCTTGCGTCCATTCAAGCTCTCACTTACTTCTTTGTGAGCCAATTCTTCGGCTTGGGAATACTGTTTGCGTTCTATGAAAAAGGTAATGAGTGGGTGCCAGGATGAAGAGCCAAGTCTCTTAACCTCGGACGCATAATTATCTTTCAGATACTTCTCCAGTCGTTTGTCATTATGAG
>JAYRNY010000344.1:0-1599 GCA_041911975.1 bacterium
ACCTTTTCCTTCGGCGAAGGCAGCAGTTTGCGCACTTTGTGTTTGACTATGGCGAACAGGCTGTCGCCTAGGAAGGCCTCTAGAAGGTGCTTCACGAGCGTCAGGTCGACGCCGGTGGGATAGAAATAGAGGTAGTTTTGCTCCCAATGACTGGGTTGGAATTTTGATTTGAAAAACTCGAGAGTCTGGAAGTGATAAATCCAGGAAAGATGCGAATAGGCGAGGCGCAGTATTTTGTTGAGCCAGGGGTGGTTTTCGTCCTTGTCCGGCAATCCGGCAAGCGGTGCCAGAGCTAAGGTTGCAACGTCATAGCCTTCTTCCGAGAGCTTGCACATCGAGCGAGTTAAAAGCAGTTCGCTGGTTCCGTTGGGTGCATCTTCGTGACGAATGAGGTCTTCCAGGTACCAGCCGTTTCTGCCGAAGATCGGCGAGCAGGTGAGAAAGGCAAGCAGCTCGCCTTGTGCGCTGACGGCAAGAAAGATCTTCTTGTGTTCTTTGAGTTCGAGAGGTCGCAATTGAAAGAGAAATTGGAGAGGAGGGACCTCATGTCCGCCCTGCCACTGCTGCGATAGGCGCTCTATGTCTTGCTTGTACTTTTCGTCGTATTCGATGATTGCGATGCCTTTACGGCAGGCTCGATTAACAGCCTGTCGGTTCGATTTAGAGAGTTTGGGCAGATTTCTTAAGTCGAAGATAGGCTCTTTGCCGATGTAGACGGCATCGAAGCCTATGCGCTCGAAGAATGCTCTGTGTGTGGCGCGAGACGGAATCATTCCCAGCCGTTTTCCGCGCTTTAATGTTTGCCTGAGAAGACCACCAATCAGGGGAAGAAACGAACTTTCCGGCGCAACCGGGTCGCCTGCGACCAGGACCAGATGCGCCGTTTCCACAAAGGGAATGAAGCCTTCTACGCCGTCGAGCCGGTAATGTTCGACATTTGGATACAGGCTCAGAAATGAGTGGGTGTTGCAACCCCACTTTTCCAGATTTTTAAAACTCTCGTTAAACCCTGTAGACATAAGCAATCCACTGGTAACTTCGTGCAGCTTCACCGGTACTGAATATGGTGCACCTTCACAGATTATAGATCGATTGTGATCAAAACGTGATGAAAAGCCGTTTTTCGACCAACGCAGCGCAAATACTACGACAGCTTCAGTATCCTAAAAGTTCCTTGAGCACTGAATTATTGGCTCTGTGACTGGGTATTGCGAAGATTGAAAATTGACGAAATCTTGTCAAAAACTTGACGTTGTCTTGTCGAGGATAACGAGGATCTGGGAGGGTATTTTTCTAGATGATGCCCGCGTGTTCAAAACTTTTTCAAAAACGTGTGATTAGATAAAATCCGCAGGTTTCGTATTTCCCGCATGTTCATGTCACGAATTTTCAACAAATACTCTATTAAATACAAGAATGGCGAGATCGACCCACCCGGACCCCCCGGGTTCACACGATTTTAAGGCGGTAAAGGTTGGCACTCTCTGGAACTGAGAATTTCATGGCCACCGTGGATAGCGATGGCAATATTCGCTATGTCTATCGCAACTCCATTTGCGACTATACGGGCGGCAATGTCAAAACCCGAATGACCGACGG
>JAYRNY010000345.1:0-4312 GCA_041911975.1 bacterium
AGTTCGGGTGTCAAGGCTGTCAACAGTAGGGCTTCTTCGACTTTGCCGCCGCATTTGTCCTTGCTAAGAAAGGCTGGGAACCTTATGCTTAATAAAGCGTCTTTTTACTATGCCCCGTGTCGGCTGAGCCTGCTAAATGCCGCGCTGTAACTGGGTTTTTCAAGTTGTCTGCGAACGGCTGTGTTGAGGGGATGCGCCAAAACCTACAAAATATGCGGGTTTTCGTGATGTAAGCGATGTGATCGCAACAAAAATTTTATCTTCTAAGCAAATAAAATCAAGGATCTTGGGAATAATGCACATAAGGGACTTTAGCGACGAACAGCTATATAACTGAAAAAGCTTGGGTCAGGACGGTCGAACGAGAAGGTAGAAGAGTGGAAAAAGGGGACAATTCTGAGTTTTTGATGGTTGAGATGTTCGTTGCCGGCATCGCTCTCGATGCACGCAGCGGGCAGCCGATAGTTGTCCTCAACGACCAGAGCAAACGGCGCGCTCTGCCCATCTGGATAGGCATGGCTGAAGCGAGCGCAATCAGCAGGGCGCTTGATAACTATAAGCCCGAGCGTCCGATGACTCACGACTTGCTGCTCAACGTGATCACCTCGCTCGGTTACAAGGTCAAGCAGGTCGAAATAAACGAGCTTTCTTCCAACACTTATTTCGCCACGATCCAATTGCAGTTGAACGATCCGGGCACCCCAGCTACCTCAATTGAGACATTGAAGCCCATCGACTCTCGCCCTTCCGATGCTATCGCCCTGGCTCTGCGAGCTAAAGCGCCCATTTTCGTTTCCGCTCAGGTTGTAGCCGACGGCACAATCCCTGCCGATTTCGAAAAAGACGAAGCAGAAGCGCAAGAGTTCAAGAAATTCATTGAAGGCTTGAAGGCCTCTGATTTCAAACTCTCGGGCGGAGAATAGCCGGGCAGATCGACTCAGCTACTTTTTCAAACTCTTCTTTAGAGCGGCATCCAGTGTCGCTATTTTTGCTTCCAGTTGCTTGATTTTGTCGTTGGTAAGCTCTTCTTTAAGCTTCTCGTCCTGCTGTTGCCATGCCACCTGAAGCTTTTCGCTTTTCGCTTCTTTTGCCCGGCTGAGCAGCACAGGCAAAGTACTCAGACCACCGCAGGCGAACATCACAAAGGCAATTACACAGAAGGAAATCTGCATCTGGTTGCCGAAGAACTTGAGCGCCACCGGTTCGCAGTTTTGACCGGCTACAGCAACCGTGACTGCAATTGCCAGAATGGAACCTAGAAGAAAGATTGGTTTTTTATTCATAACTTTGACTGAAAATCGAATTTTCCGACTTTGAAACGTTCTCAAAGTCTGCCATGCACCTGCACACGTTGCTACATCTTGTCGATAAGAATCTGCATGTCTGCCGGAGGGGCAGTTTGAAATTCTAGCAGCTCACCGGATATGGGATGGGTGAAAGCTAGTTGAGCTGCGTGCAGCGCGTGACCTTGAAGTCCCAGTTTGTGGCGGGCCGGCAGGGTGCCGGTTGTTTTACGGTTGTATACGATGTCGCCGACCACGGGAAATCCGCTGTAGGAAAGGTGCACGCGAATCTGGTGAGTACGTCCTGTCTCTAATGTGACCTTCATGAGCGAGTATTTGGCAGAGCGCGCCAGTACCTGGTAATGGGTTACGGAAGGTCTGCCGTTGTCGACCACCCACATTTCCTTGCGTTTTACAGGATGGCGGCCGATCGGCAAGTTGATTGTCCCTCGATCTGTTTCGACAACGCCTTCGACGACGGCATAATAGACCCTGAGCGCCTTGCGCTCTTTGATTTCTTTTTGCAGGTGGTGCAGCGCCGCTTCGCTTTTGGCAACGACGAGCAATCCGGACGTATCTTTGTCCAGGCGATGCACTATGCCCGGTCTCAATGTGCCGTTAATGCCCTTCAGCGAAGCGCCGATGCGACTCAAGAGCGCATTTACAAGAGTGCCTGTATAAATTCCGGCTCCGGGGTGCGTGACCATGCCGGCCTTCTTGTTCACAACGACGAGCTCGTCGTCTTCAAAAATTATGTCTACAGGAATATCTTCAGCCGCAAGCGCAAGCGGCTCTGGAGCATCTATGACGACCGTCAGCTCCTCGCCGCCCTTTACCTTTTGTCCCGGCTTGAAGGACTTGCCGTTGACCAGCACTTTTTTCTCGTCAATCAATTGTTGTATCCTGCTGCGCGACACGCCCGGCAGCCGCGTTTGAAGATACTGGTCGAGACGAGCAGGCAGAGCCGATTCTTCATCGTACGCCTCGGCGTCTTCTTCATTTGAATCGTCGACTGATTGTGAGTCGGGTTTGCCGACGGTAATTTTTATGGTATCGCTGGCGATGTCGTCCGTCATATGCAGATTCAGCTTTTCTCTGGCGATGTTTGTTCGGTGGAACCCTTTCCCTCCGGCTCGCCTTTGCCGATGCGGGCAATCAGCACAAGCCCGAGGCCGATGTTTATGCAAGCGTCGGCGACATTGAAGACAGGGAATGTGAAAAAAGCAAATTCCAAAAAGTCGGTTACATGTCCCTGCAGAAATCTGTCCGTGAGATTGCCCAGTGAGCCGCCTATGATGCAGCTCAAACCGACAAGCTCCAGAATGGGAATCGGTTGCCGGCGCGCAATGCGAGAGGCTACCCAGGCGGTGAGTGCCGCCGTCAGGACCACGGCCGTCACTGTCATAAAGGCTCCGTTATTGGCGCCCAAACTGAATGCAGCCCCTGTGTTGGTGGTCAAAGTAAGCTTGAGAAAACCATCTATAAAAGGTTGGGAATTATGCATTTGCAGATTGCCGAGCGCCCAGTTCTTGCTCAGCCTGTCCAGGGTGTAAGTCAGAACGACGGCGGCGATGGACGTGCCGACTGCTGTTGCGCCGGCTTTCATCGCGCAAGCTTGATTGCTATTTCCCTCGGTCATTGCTGATTTGGATTTGCCTTACTCGGCTTTGTCTCCGTCTTTTTTCTTTTTGTCCGCTTTGGGCGTTGATTTCTTGGATTTCTCTGAATTTTTTCCGGATTTGTCCGAGTCCGATTTGGTCTCTGTCTTTTTTTCGTCGCCCGAGCTGGTTTCCTTCTCACTGTCGGTCTTCGCGGAGTCAGATTCGGCGCCTGTTTTCCCCTTGTCGGCGTCGGGTTTTGCCTCTGCTTTTTTCTCGGTATCTTCCTCAGACTTTGCGGCTACGTCGGTTGTCTTGTCGTCGTCTGTGGTCGTGGGGATCACATTAAGGCGTCTGGTGACGACAGTGATGCCCATCAAATGCGAGCGTGTGGCATTGGTTATGCCGACAGTGGCCATGAGCAGTTCGTTACGATTATTTGTATTCGCGGACATGACGCGCTCCAGGCTCTCGCCGTCGATTATGCGCGGCTTGGGCTCGCCTTCCGCATCTGACTTTTGCGGGTACTTGAGCGGCTGGCTCATGATCGACCCAATGGCCGTCAATCCTACAGGCAAGGAGATGTCGACGCGGGCCGAGTACTGGCGCCCCGATTTGACTTGCTCTGGTGCGGAGAAATTGGCGGTGAGCTGGCGGGCCAGTCCATATGAAACGCGGACCTTTTCATAGTCGATGCGATCGCCGATGATCCTCCAGTTATTGCCGTTTTTCTTCAGATAAACTTGTCCTTCCGAAACCGAATTCAGCTCGCCCTTGGTGCCTGTGTCGGCATTCTCGCGCTCGGTCGTGCCGGTGGCTACATCCCTTGATTCAATCGTGGAAAAGTTACCGTCGATGCGTACTTGCTTTATCTTGGAATTTGATTTGGAGTCGGGATACTGAGACCAGAATTTCTTGGTGATGGACGCGACCGCTTTCTTATCCAGTCCATCGTTGTTGACGTAGTCATCGGCATAGTGACTCATGACGCCGTCCAGGTCATGTGCATTCCACTGTGATTCCAGATTGTTGAGCAGTGACTCTATCTCTTTGCGCTCTTTGTCGTTGGCTTTGTTGTCCGGCTCCAGAACAGAGTCGCCGCTTGCCGCCGTGGTCGCGGCTGGAGATGTTTCTATGGCCATGGCGCTGATGCCGCTGCTGGCACAAAGTGCAAGTGACACCATTAGTGGTGCTAGTAATTTTTTTCTTTCTGCGGTTTTCTTCATTTTTGTGTCGTGCTCTGCGGCTAATTCGGCCTGTTCGAAATCAAGTCCACATTATAACAATCCGGGAAAAAACCTGTTGGAGATGCGTGTTTAGCCTCGAAATGTCAAAAGGGAGCCGCATGCGGCTCCCTTTCAGGTAGGAATTCAATTATATGAATGCCTCCCCTGCAACTGGACAACTTGTTTAAACTGCTGCAGCCAAAAG
>JAYRNY010000346.1:0-1696 GCA_041911975.1 bacterium
ATGCTTTTGAATACGAAGAACGGCCCCCTGCAATTGATTGGTTTGCCGCATTTGACAAAGCATCAGTTGATGACTCTGGACAAGTATGCCGACAAATCAGCAAAAGAACTGGACAGAATTCTTGTCGACCATGTGCGCATGCTGTTAGCAGGTTATTACCAGGATCTCGACCCGGAAATTCCCACGGTCGTCACCGCGCATATGACCGTAGACAGCGCTACTGCCGGAATTGAAGAAGAGCTTTTGATCGGCTACACGCAGACATTTCCGACCGACATTTTCGTCAATCCCAAAGTCGATTATGTAGCGCTCGGACACGTGCACAAGTTTCAAACCATAAGAGAAAACAATCCGGTCATCCTCTATTCGGGCAGTCTTGAGCGCGTCGATTTTGGTGAGGAAAGCCAGGATAAAGGTTTCATACATGTTGATCTGGCACGCGGTGGCACAAAATGGAGATTCATTTCAATAAACCCGCGTCCTTTCATTACTCTGGATGCAGACGTGACAAAATCAGAGGATCCGACCGCCGACCTGGTCAAGAAAATACAATCGGGAATTCTTCCAGGTTGCGTGCTCCGGCTGCGCTACAAGATCGATCAGTCTCAGCTGCCGGACCTGCGCGAAGACCTTCTTAGAAAAGCCGCTAGCACTGCCCTTTCTACACGTTTTCTTCCGGAGATTGTGGTCAGTCATTCAAGAGCCCGCTTGCCTCAATTGAACGAATCGGTAGTGTCATCGCCCATGGTGGCACTGGACACATACCTCGATGAAATCGCGCCAGATAGAAAAGAGCGCTTGATGACGAAAGCCCGAGAGATTATGAACGAGATATCACTGGAATTGACCGAACCCAGCGGCAATGGAACTGCAAATAAGCGCGACTCGATCGAGCACGTGAGCTGACAAATGGCGGTGAAACGCTGGGCTTGCCGTGGCGCAATGTTTAATTGATTTTCGAGGTCTTAAATTGATACAATTGAGCGCCAAAAACCAGGCATTGTTTATTCGGAAAGCAGCGAAAGCGCGTTAAAAGCAAGTCTTGCTCGGTTGGGAGCCCACTGCGATCTGATCATAAATCAGAAGATGTCCAGAGGAGTTATGCCTTGACTGTGGCGGAACAGCTCGGGTGGACTGACTATGGATTGGCAAAAGCTCGCACCTTATGCGGTTTTGGAGCCGCTTTCCTGTGCTGTACCTATCGTGGCCGAGTGGGATTCAGCTGATATGCATTTTCTCAAAGACCCAACAGTAGTGGTCAAACCAGAGCAGTTCAATACGGAACAAGTGGCCAAAAACGTGATTGCACTTTTGAAAAATGAGCAGTTGCACAAAGACTTGGGCGAAAGGGCACGTCGCTACATTCTTGCCAACCACTGCCGCCAAGCCGATGGTGAGAAGACAATTAAAACATACGAGAAAGCAATTCAAGAATTCGGGGCCACACAGCAGGCAATGAAAATCCAGAATCTGGAAAAGGTCCTGCAACAATGCAGCGCTCTATCGGACAGGCTAGATGAATGGCTGTACGATTTCCTATTTGTTCGCTCCCTAATATTCAGGCTGTCGCACTGGCTGAAAGAGTTAAAATAAGCATAAGCGCTCCATTCTTCCTGGGTTACTTTTGTCTGTACAAACTGATTTCACTGCCGTCCGGCACCTGCTTCTTGCCGATCAGTTCAAACTTCCCCGACTC
>JAYRNY010000347.1:0-5201 GCA_041911975.1 bacterium
GAAATTCTGGAATATGTGACACCACTTTCCTTCTATTCAGTCTCACAGAACACGTCACAGAAAAGGATGGCCTGATTTCTCAAACCCTCCAGCGAATATCTACGACAGTCCCAGCTAAATTGTTGAATCCGCTCCAGCTGGGTGCTTTCGTGTGATGTTGAATCGCTTGCTCACAACTTCCCAATCCACATTCTTTACGAATGCATCAAGGTATTTCGCTCTGTCGATGCCATAATCAACCATGTAAGCATGTTCGTAAACGTCAAGCACGAGCAGCGGCACAAAGTTTGCCGGCGAGCCAATATTGTGCGTATCCAGCCCAAAAGAATCGATAAAGCCACCGCGGGTGTTGTATCCAATCACTACCCATCCGCGCACGCTTTTGCCTGCCGCTTTCAGGAAATCATTGAATTTGCCCATATTGCCCCAGCGCTCCTCTATCGCCGATTTCAAATCACCGGACGGATCGCCGCCTTTGCCGCCGAGATTACCAAAGTAGAACTCGTGATAAATTACGCCGTTGACCGCAAAGCTCTGCTCGACAAGCAATTCTCGAATCGGTGAATAAGTGGCATTGGCTGATGCCAGTTCAACATCTTTCAGCTTGCTGCGCAGTTCATTGGCTTTTCCTACATAGCCTTTATAGAGCTTGAGGTGCTGCTCAATCTGGCTGGCTGACAAACCATCAAGATTGCGTTGAAGAGCGGAAAAATCCTTAGCGACATATGGATCGCCCGCAGATCCGGCAGCAGCGCTTGGACTTCCTGCCGCTGCAAGGGCAGGGCTTACAAGCGCTCCAGCAGCCGCCACCGCTCCCATGGTCAAAACTTCCCTGCGTGTAAGAAGCCCTGCTTTCGAAACTTCGTAGTTACCAATTATTTCCTTCTCTGACTTGCCTGCCATACCGCCTCCTGTTGATAACTAAAATCCTTTCTCTCGCTCGTAATTTTTGAGTACACAAAACAACTGTGTATTAATTCAGAGCTGAAATTGCTTAATTGCTGCTTTCAAGAAGCGCTCTACAAGGCGAAAAGCGCTACCCTTACAAGACGCTTCATAAGAGTTTTTCAGCTTAACACATAAGCTCTAGATTAAGCCTTCTGCAAACAGCAAGAGTAATCACAATGACGTCAACCAAGCCAACGCCCACAATGAACCAAGAAAAAAACGAAAATGCTTCGCTTGCCCAACCGAGCGCCAGTTACAGCCTGACTCTCAGGCTCAATATAACGAATCGGCCGGGTATGCTTGGCAAGGTCACATCTTTAATTGGTGAAATTGGCGGAGACATTGGTGCCATCGACATTCACGGTGTCGAGAAAGGCCACATCATTCGCGACATCACAGTAAATGTGCGCGATTCAGAGCACGGAGAGGAGCTTGTAAATGCCCTGAACACCGTGGACGGCATTCAGGTAATTAACGTCTCGGATCGCACATTCTTGATGCACCTAGGCGGAAAAATTCGCATCGCCAATAAAGTACCCCTGGCGACCAGAGACGATCTGTCCATGGCTTACACGCCAGGCGTAGCGCGGGTTTGTATGGCCATAAATGCCGAACCGGAGAATGCATATAAGTTAACAATCAAACGCAATTCTGTGGCCGTTGTCTCCGACGGTACCGCGGTATTGGGGCTGGGCAACATCGGTCCGAAAGCGGCTATGCCTGTTATGGAAGGCAAGGCAATGCTATTCAAAGAATTCGGAAAGATCGATGCCTATCCAATCTGCCTTGACACGCAAGACACAGAGGAAATCATCAAAGCGGTCAAATACATTGCCCCCGGATTTGGTGGCATAAACCTGGAAGACATTTCAGCACCCAGATGTTTCGAAATAGAAGCGCGTTTGAAAAAGGAGCTTGAAATACCGGTCTTCCACGATGACCAGCACGGCACGGCCGTAGTCGTCTTGGCCGCTCTTATCAATGCCTTGAAGATTGTTGACAAAAAAATGGAAAACTTGAAGGTGATTGTAAGCGGCGTCGGCGCTGCAGGAGTGGCATGCTCAAAAATTCTGATGTCGGCAGGCGTCAAGAACATTACTGGCTTCGACCGCTCCGGAGCCATTTACAGAGGGCGTTCTGAAAACATGAACGGCATGAAGGAATGGTTCGCCGATCATACGAATCCAGAAATGCACAAAGGTACGCTCAAGGACGCCATGAAAGGTGCTGATTTGTATCTCGGACTCTCCGGGCCAGGAACCATCAAAGCAGATTATCTGAAAGGCATGGCTAAGGATGCAATTGTGTTTGCAATGGCCAACCCTACTCCGGAAATCATGCCGGAGGAAGCACTGCCGCATGTTCGCATCATGGCTACTGGTCGCTCTGACTATTCAAACCAAATCAACAACGTACTGTGCTTTCCCGGTATTTTCCGCGGCGCTTTGGATTGCCACGCCACCGATATCAACGAAGAAATGAAGCTGGCAGCAGCTCAGGCAATTGCTTCTGTAATAAAAGACAATGAATTACATGAAGACTACATCGTTCCTGGTGTTTTCAACCAGGCGATCGCACCTGCAGTGGCCAAAGCGGTAGTAGCGGCAGCAAATAAGTCTGGTGTATCCCGCAAATACAAACAAAGCCTGATTCCCATTCCAGACGAGCAAATTGAAGCCTGAGCCGGGTTTGCGGTCCCTTGACGTAGACAATTTGTCGGCTTAAGCTGGCAATATGGTCTAAGCTATATGTGATCAGAGTGATGAGGCTTAAGGCGATGAGTGACGTCGAGCGAAGAAGAAAACAGCGCGAATACGAAGCCATGCTTCGCGATGATAAAGAAAGGGAAGAGCGCAAGAAAAAAGAAGAGCGCGATCGCATTCGCATTAAGCAGGACATGGATCGAGCTCGAATTCTTGAGATGGCAGCAAGCAAGCAAAAAGAAAAGCGTGATTTCGACCAAAGGGCAATTGAAGCGAAACAAGAAGCTCACATCAAAGAGCTGGAGCGCCAGAAGCGAATTGAGTATCGTATTTTCAACAATTTGCCTCCCGATCCAGACGATGAATTGCCCTAAAAGGGCCGATTTAGCCTTTATTTATTCGCTCTAAACAGCCTAATATCGGCTGGCTCTACCGTAGCGAGCCCCTCTTTTATTGCCTCATCGAGAACCGGCAAGAATTGGTCAATCTTTTCCTTGGAATCAATAATTTCAATGATTATCGGCAGATGCGCCGATATGTCGAGAATCTTACTAGAGTGAATCTGGCTGTGAGCGCCGAATCCGGCAATTCCTCGCAAGGCCGTTCCTCCACAAAGTCCCATCTCTTTTGCCCTTCTCAAGATCCACTCATACAAAGGAACCCCTTGATGTTTGTCGGTTTCACCGACGAAAACTCTCAATACACGCCCTTCACTGCCTAGCATCGTTATCCTCCGTGCAACAAGCGTGCCGCGACCATACCCAACCAGACCAGCGCCAGACCGCCAAGAACCTGGCCTACTGCATTTACGGCTGCATAGGCGAACTCGCCGTCTCTTATGAGCTGAAAGGTTTCCAACCCAAAGCTGGAAAAGGTCGTAAAACCGCCCAACAATCCAACAAACACAAACAGGCGCCACTCAGCCTGAAAGACTCCCCGCGATTCAGATAGCTGCATCAAGTAACCAATAGCCATGCAACCGACCATGTTGACCACAAATGTACCTAAAGGAAACATCCAGCCGCCCGTAGCCCGGTGCACAAAAGTACTTAGAAAGTAGCGCAAAATGCCGCCTATTCCGGCGCCGACAAATATCAATAAATGACCCAAAACAACCTCGCTGCAGCTTAAATCATTAAACGCTAAATAAACTCTGGAAAAAAGACCGTTAACGGTCTTTTTTCCAAACCCTCTCTTTCCTCAGAAAGTCCGGCAGGCAACAGAAAATCTCAAAACGTTAGGGATACATAAAGGTTGCCAAGTACTACGCATAGATTTGATAGATTAGCAAATACAAAGTAGTTATTTAGAGCGACGAACAAACCAACACAAAAAGAAAATACATCGTTTTTCCATCGAACAACTGACATCGATTGAACAACGGCGTATAAACGAATCAAGTAAAGCATTGCATCCAGCAAATGCGCGGCTGCACTTGGTTCGTTGCCGACAAGTACAGCCCGAAGGCACCACTACCGGCTGGCGATGACCATTTGGTTATTGACCAGCCTCTGGTAGCTTTTTGACTTCGTCAAAAGCATGCGCATCACGGATGGTGGCAGGATGCTCCGGCATGCCGAGCATTCTTCTCATCTCGGCCAGCAGCTCATCGCCTTCTTTCACTCGGTTGGTACAGCGCAAGAGCATGGCATAGTCCTGCAGGGTGTCGATGGAGACCGATTCATAAAGGCGTTTACTCACTTTAGGATCGTTCTTTTTTTCGCTCAGAAGCGCCATTGCTTTTTCGTACAGCGGCTCAGCTTCCTTGTACCTGCCCAATACCGTATAGACATCAGCCAATTCAGATTCAAGTTCCGCACGTTGGAGGGTATTTTCTTTGCCCAGCCCATCCAAGAGCTTCAGCCCTTTCTGGTAATTGGCGGCGGCCTGCGGATACTTGGATGTGCCTCTGAAGCAATCAGCCAGGTCAGCCAGATCGGCAACCAGCTCACGAGTTTCGTCGGCAATTTCGGATTGACTGGCGTGGCGAGCTTTCAGTCCATTTACAGCGCGCTGCGACAGCGCGACAGATTGAGTAAAGAGTGGCACTGCATCCCTGAAATCGGCCTTTGTGTAATTGAGCTCTGCCAGATCGCGCAGAGTGCTGCGATAGCGTTTGTCGTCAACACCATAGCGTTTCGCCTGAAACAAAGCTGCTCTCAAAAACTTTTCCGCCTCTGGGAAGCGGCTGTTTCTTTGATCCATGTACTCTTTAGCTTTCTTTGAATAGTCATCGTACAAAGAAGGCGCTGCCTGCGATGGTTGCATTGCTCCGGAAAAAAGCGATGCAAATGCAAAAAGAAAGAACCCATTACTTAGAAGAAATTGCACGTTGGCAAGAAGTCGCTCAGCAAATGGCCCATGAAATTCGTCGGCCCTTGCAACCCATCATGACTTGGATTTCTAATCTCAAAGCTGGTTACTCTTTGGGCTCGGGGGCTAAATATGAATTATTGTTAAATGAAGCATCGACGGCGATTGAGGAAGAAGTGCATCATCTTAATAAAATGGTCACGGAGTTTTCGCATTTTGCAGATCTACCTAAGCCCA
>JAYRNY010000348.1:0-5926 GCA_041911975.1 bacterium
CGCGACTTGGCTTCTCTACGTTTTTGAAGGCATTCGAAAAAATGAGGCTGGCGGCAAACAGTGGAAGCAGCGATAAGACGGTTATCGCTGTGTTGTGTATTACCGGCGGAACGCCGCCCGTCGCTGCAGCAGTGGGAGTGAAGTAGTTTGCAATGAGCAAAATCAAAAGAAGCGCATAAAGCGATGACTGCTTCATGAATTTTGTTTCGCCGAATTTCGACACAACAAAATTGGCCAGAAGAACCATCAGCAATATCACGTCAATCACTATGGAAGAGGTCAACCAGGTGCTTCCATACAGAAGCGACAATTGGGAGATTGATTTCAATTCGAGAAGGAGAAATCCGGCACCAAGGAAAAACATTTGCCAGAACTGCCTGCCATTTCTCTTCAGTACCAGTGGAGCGCCGGAAATTCCTGCAATCAAAATTACGATTGACATGACGAACCAGTAAGGACCGTCGAAAGCGACAGGCGTGACGTACATGTACGGCCAATCGTCGGTGACTACCCGTTCGGGCTTGACTCCGAATTTTTTCTCACCGTAGGGAGCGCCGGGTGGTTTCAGAGTTCCGTCTTTCACCGCTGCTCCAAGCACGAATGTGTCCCAATACACTGTCATGTTCGGCGTATTGTCGAAGAATACTCGTGGCGCGTAGCCGGCGGCCGCACTCATTGTGGCGAAAACTCTCTCACCCAGCCAAGCGAGAGTGTCATATGACGAAAGCAGCAAGAGACCATCTGGCTTTAGCAGGCTCAGCGCGCGAGCGATGCTGTCTTTGGTGTGCACATACGTGTCGACTCTGACCGAAGAGCCCTGACCCACGACGGTCTGCGAGTTGAGCCCTCCCAGTATCACCATGTCGTAGCGTTTTGTACATTTATTGAAGAAGTGGCGAGCGTCGTCGCAAGTTACGGTCACTTTGTCACTTGCATATGGATGCTCGGGATGCTTGCGTCTGCCGATGTCGATAATAACGGGATCGAGTTCTACGGCATCGACGTGCTGTGCGCCGTTGCGCAGAGCGGCAGCTACATCATTTCCAGTGCCCGAGCCGACAATCAATATCTCGCCTGGTGGTTTTATTTTGTACGGCAACGCATAGCGCCGCACCTCAAGCCCGAGCCGCATGCTGAACGGCTTGCTGGCGGCGATGTCTTCTATGGCTTTTGGCGTCAGGTCAACTGATGAAAGATATGGTCCCAGATTGAGAAGCATCACGTAACAGCGGTCTACGACGCGCAGAGCTGCTTCTTGTATTTGGGTATTCTTGCTGTTCCAGAGAGCAGTCTTATTCAAGTTGGACCATTCGGGACCGAAATATTCTCTGAAAGGATGTAAAGTCAATTGCTGGTAAGGAGACCAGTACACTTCAGTCGTGGGCAATTCAACCGGCCATGCCATTATTACAACCGAGGCGATCAAGGGAATCACACTCAAAGCCAAATTGATCTTTTCTTTCAACATGAAATAGCCGATCGGAATAAATGCGATTATCGCCAGTGCCCATGGTTGAAAGCCCAGAAATGAAGCAATCGCGAATGCGATACTACCGGCGATGGCACCCGCCACGTCAATGGAATACGCTCTTAATGGCCTGAACTTGTTGAAGAGCTCACCTAGCTTTGCGCCAATACATGTCATGGCAGCGAATGGCCCGGCAAGCATGAACAAGACGCACTGTGTGCAGATAACAATGCTGGGAAGGTCGATTGTAGTCATGTCCTGCCATGAGTAGATTCCCACGGATGGAAACATTCGATAGCGAAGACCAGTGACGGCCAGAATTTTTTCAAATCCAACCGTCGCCAATACGGCAAGCCCGCACATGCGGAATATTTTCGGGCTGGCCAGGGCGCAGCCTAAGCCAAGCCCCACAAAGCAAGCGACCAGTGGGAACGTGCGAAAGACGGTGAAAAATCGCACATCTCCTGAGAGCCAACGAATAATGAGCAGCTCGAAAAACAGCGAAACAAAACTGATCAAAAAAAGTTCGACCTGAAGTTTTTTGTTGCTGATTTCGCCGCTGTCAGTCACTGGGCCAGGTTCCTTGTGCTGTTCGATGTTACACGGTTATCTTCTCTTGGTTTCCCAAATATTTCTAATTTCCCGCCTGCGTGTTTTCCACTCCGTTCAACCCACCTTTGCCTCACCGATTGATGAGGCTGGGCGTCAAGACAATTTGCTCTTCGGAGACGTAGGGCGCATATGTGAGTGATAATATCTTGACTGACTATCAGGCGATGGCGGGGCATGCCATGTGGCAACAACATCAGAAGACCGGAATGCAAGCGTTCATGAATGGCGACAATGAAGCCGCTATTGCGCATTGGAAAAATGCTGTCAGTGTCGCTGTAGAAACCAATGCAAAACCGGCTGCAGACCTGGCAGAGCTTTATTATTGCCTCGGTAAGGCTCTTTCCGACCTGCGCAGAGACAATGAGGCTGTCGGCTACCTTCGCACAGGCGTGGATATGCTATTGCAATGCAGCCCCGGGGATCAAAGAGTGAAGGTTGCCCAGTTCGAACTTGCTGAAGTGCTCAATCGTACAGGTGGTCACGAAGAGGCGGATCGGCAATTCAAGCAAGCTTATGATTTGCCGGAGCATGTCAATACTCCGACCATACCTTTGAAAGATGCCATCAGAGAATTGCAGAAACTCAAATTTGTCAATCAACTTAAGGGCGGTGTCCTGAGTAATCTCTGTCATGAGCTCGGCATTGATCCAGCCGGTGATAACGCGGACATCGGGGAGCTCCTGGTGTCATACTACATCGATGAAAAACACTGGGTAAAACGCCAGGTTGACGACAAGTTCTATGTCGAAGATTACACCAATTTTGAAACGGAAAGCGTGCTTGGACGTTTGTGTCATCTTGCAGATAAGCCCGATTTTCTGGTTCTTGAAGATCAAAAAGGCGATACCAGGGATGGTGACACAATTACATTGACCATGCGCCGCTCCGATGGAGAGTTGGTTTATAGAGCCTCTACCTCAGTCGTGGGTATAGTCTCCGAATTCAACAATCAGCTGGGGATTTTGGGAGAGCCGAGGCGCTTTTGCTCGTTGGATCTAAACAGCTGCTTTGCCGCTTACTTTATCGATATGAAGACCTACGATTACTTGAACGAGAAGTATGTTCTTCAGTTCGATGGCTTTGGAGAGTAATCTACCCTCTTCAAAAAAACACTAACCTTGTGCCGAGCGTATGAGTCAATCGTGTTCGGCATCTTCATTGCTGCCTAGCTTGAGAAGTACTTCTTTTGCTTGTTGATGGTCCTGGTCTGCTGCCTTGAGCCACCACTTTCGGGCCTGCTTTGTAAAGCCGTTTTTCATAAAGTGTGCGCCTAGTTCATACTGGGCTTCAGGACTTCCAAGTTCAGCAGCTTTCTTCAATAGTCTGACGAATTCATTCCGGTTTTCTTCTACGTCGACTCCACTTTCATAAAGCATTGCCAGGTCGTATGTAGCGGCGGGATGATTTTGACGGATCGCTCTTTTTAGCCAGTTGACAGCGCTTTCCGGATTGCGCGCTACACCGTCTCCTGAGAGAAGTTGAAGGGCAAACAGATGCTGTGCGTTAGGCTCTCCCAATTTTGCTGCTTCACGCAAGAATTTGTTGGCGAGTTTGGAATTAGCCTGCAAGCCATGAAGCCCTTGCTTGTGCCACACTCCTAGATGATACATAGCGTCCATATCGTTCAGATCGGCGGCTTCTTGCATCCAACTCAGCGCTTCCGCCTCGTCTTTTTCGACCCCGAAGCCGCCGACAAAACAATGAGCAAGATGTCTGCATGCATCAGGATGTCCTTGTTCCGCCGACATTTGAAACCACTGAGCTGCTGTCTCGAGTTCCGGCTCTATCAGCACATTTGGATCTTCAAATATCGTCCCCAGTAAGAACTGTGCGTGTGAATCGCCCTGGTTCGCCGATCTGGTCAGCCATTTGATCGCTTCTTCAAAATCCTGTTCAACATTCTCACCGTTAAAATACAGGTATCCCAGGTAATTTTGCGCCTCGATGTTTTCCAGGCTGGCGGCTCGTTTGTACCATTTGAGAGCTTCTGCGAAGTCACCTTCTTCAACTTTCTTGCTCTCTATCATGTGAGCGACCAGTCTCGCACATGCTGGATGATCTTGAAGTGCTGCTTTGTGAAACCAGAAGTAAGCCTTGTCGTAATCCAGCTCGACTACGTCACCCAGAAAGTACATTTCTGCGAGATTGGCCATTGCATCGACATGCCCTTGCGTTGCGCCTTTCAAGCACCACTCAAAAGCCAGCTCATTGTTTTGCTCGACCAAAGTTCCATCTCTGTAGAACAAAGCAAGTTCCAATTGCGCCGATGCATCACCAGCTTCCGCGGCATCTTTGTAATATTTCAGCTTGCGAACACCAATGTCTTCGAGGCTATCTGCCGCCTCGATCGGTTCGCCCTCTCCCAATTCAGCTTCTGGAGCTGCATAGGACGATTTTCTGAGGCTGCGTGAATAGCCCTCGAGATCTTTCATGAAGTCGGCCATGGTTTGATAGCGCTCGTCGGCCTTTTTCGCGAGCGATTTAAAAACTATTGCTTCCAGTTTTTTCTCTTTTCGAGAGTTGGCAAATTCCGGGGGATCCTCATTTATGTGTTTGAAAATGACGCTGAGAACATTTTCTCCATTGAAAGGCGATGAACCAGTAACGCATTCATAGAGAACGCAGCCCAGCGCATAAATGTCCGCGCGGCTGTCCAGCTTTTGCCCCATGCATTGCTCCGGGCTCATGTACAGGGGCGAGCCGAAAATCTGCCCGGTTTGCGTCAGATGCATGCTGGTCTTGCCTGGCTGCGTAAAAATTTTGGCGATGCCGAAATCTACGAGAATTGCTTTGTGCTCTCCACTATCCTCTACAACGATGATATTGCTCGGCTTTATGTCGCGGTGAACAATATTGTGCAGATGCGCATGGCTGAGCGCATCACAGAGTTGAATTACCAGTTTCAAGGCTAGATGAATGTCTACCTGACCACCTTCTATCAAATCATCCAGCGTTGGTCCCGGCAGCCAGTCCATGACCATGAATGGCAATCCTTCGGCAGTAAAGCTGTGTTCGTGAACTCTGACAATGTGCGGGTGGTTGAGCGAACGGGCGGCGCGCGCTTCGACTGTGAATCTTGATCTGACTACCTCGTTTTCTTTGGCGTTGTTGAGCAGGAGTTTGACTGCCACCGTCGACAGTTCCGGGCTCGGCGCTTTTCTGTCGAGTGCCTTGTAAATGACACCCATGCCGCCCTTGCCGATTTCTTCTTGCAGCTCGTAGCGATAGCCGAGGGTAGTGCCCGCGAGAGAGCCGATCAGCACTGTCTTAAGCTCGGTGCCGTCGTGCGGACACGTAATCGTGTCAATCGGAAACGATTCATCGCATTTGCCGCACTTTTGTCGTATGGACGTCAAGATTGCCACCCATCAGTTCGATACGATTTTACTTTTCCAAGAACATGTCTTCAAGCATTCCTGCTGATTCCATAATTTTCTTTCTCTGCTGTGTAACTTCGTTCATTGATCTTGCAATCTTGAAGTTCGTTGGATAGACAAATTCATCCATTGGAATTGAAGCAGGCAACAGGCTTGTCGTGTCAATTACTGCATCGACACGCTTGTTTTGATAATTTCGCAGTCTGCGCAGCAGCAACCCGTCGTATTCACGCACTCCGTAAATTCCACACAGAAAGTTCTGAATGCCAGGCTCGAATTTCAAGAATTTCTCGTAGATGTATTGCTCGGCAGTAAATTCCGCGGATCTGCTTGGGCTGTCCCTGTACAGCATCTCCGCTTGCTCTTTAATGGGATCTGATGCGCTCACGCTTCTGATTACGAGTAAGGCCGGCTTACCATGCCATTTTGTAGGGGTTCTTGATTTTTCCTCTGATTTGACCTTGTCCAC
>JAYRNY010000349.1:0-5703 GCA_041911975.1 bacterium
CATTCTGCTGCTTCAGCATCGATATTGACTGAATCGTCTTCCCATGCTTCTTCCTGAGGATTTTCAGGAACTTTGATTGTCATTGCCGGTAGTGTCATGGGTTTTCCTTCGCCCAAGACGACACCATGCTCCAAAAGCGCACCGCGCGTGAGCGGACGTTGCGCGAAAACCTGGTACGGATACACGCCGACGCCTTTCGCAAGCGCGAGTATATGCGCAACCTGAGCAGACCCGAGCTCCAGATCCCCAAGATTGAGCGCCACGTTGACGCCCTTCCAGAACTGACTGGACACTTGAAGAGTCGACGACAGGTGACTGACTGCTTCTTGCATGGAAGCGCAGCCGCCCACATCTATAAGTACGCCTTGGTCCGGTTGACTGATGATAGCTATTTTAGACATGGGAGTTCACACCGCGTCCTGAATCATTGTTATAGTCGGCGAATCGGTATTGATTTGATTCGTTTACAAATCGTATGAGCTGAAAACCCGCACGTCAAGCCAGTTGAGATACTGAGTGCATATACATCAGTTGATTTATTCGATGACAGAAGAGTAAGGAATTGGCTATCTCCGCGGCCATCGCGTATTTCGTAAAAGATAAGAGAGTTTTGATAAACACATAATTTTTGAGGATCCCGATCGATATGTCTCAAATGTCCACTGAGCAAAACCATGAGCCGGTGCACTTTACGAGAGCGATGGGACTCCTTGACTCAACTGCGGTCGTAGTTGGCTCGATGATCGGATCCGGCATATTCATTGTATCTGCTGAAGCATCAAGACATCTTGGCTCGCCCGGTTGGGTGTTGTTGGCGTGGCTTCTGTCGGGGATTCTCACCGTCACAGGTGCAGTATGTTACTCGGAGCTATCTACTATGCATCCGGAAGCGGGTGGACAATATGTCTTTCTTCGAGAAGCCTTCGGCAAGCTGGCTGCGTTCTTATATGGATGGACACTTTTCATGGTCATCCAGGCTGGAACTATTGCCGCCGTCGGCGTTGCTTTCGCCAAATTCCTGGGAGTTTTCATTCCTCAAGTCTCGAAAGATACGGTGTTCTTCTCGGCAGGAGGATACTCATTCACTGCACTGCAGTTGGTATCAATCTTTGTCGTAGCTCTCTTGACTGCGATTAATTGTCGAGGGATCAAGGCGGCAAAGTTAATTCAAACCACTTTTACAGTCACCAAGGTAGCGGCGCTTGGCTTGCTCATTCTTCTTGGCGCTTTGAGCTTTGGCAAATTCAACGGACTGGCAGCTAACTTCTCATCTTTCTCGGCTTTTTTCACGCCCGTAGATCTGAAAGGATATCCGCTCGATGGATTGAAACTACTGGGAGTGCTTTCGCTGGCTATGGTAGGTCCGCTCTTTTCCAGTGATGCGTGGAATAACATCACCTTCACCGGAGAGGAAGTGAAGGACCCGACCAAAACGCTGCCGCGCAGTTTAATGTTAGGGACTGCGCTGGTTTCACTCCTGTACGTTTTAACCAACGTAATCTATATGTTGCTTTTGCCGTTGAAGGGAAGCGAAGGTGGGGCCACTGTCCTGGAGCGCGGCATTCAATTTGCCGCGCAGGACAGAGTGGGTACTGCCGCGGCTGAGATCATCTTCGGTGCGCCCGGTGCTTTTATCATGGCCGGGGCGATCATGATATCTACCTTCGGAGCCTTGAATGGAATTATTCTTGCCGGTCCGCGTGCTTATTATGCGATGGCGAAGGACGGACTCTTCTTCAAAAAGTGCGGCGAGTTGAACGTCAACACGCACGTGCCAACTTTCGGTCTGGTCATGCAGGGTGCCTGGTCTTGCCTGCTCTGTCTGTCCGGGCAGTACAGCAGACTTCTTGAATATGTAATGTTCGCCGCTCTCTTGTTCTATGTTTTGACTGTGGCAGGATTATTTGTCCTGAGGAAGAAGTATCCGGACAGAGAGCGCCCATACCAAGTACCGTTGTATCCATTTTTGCCTGCACTGTATGTGGTGCTTACATCGGTAGTGATGATAGGTCAGCTCTGCCTGTCACCGGTTACCAGCGGAGCCGGATTGTTGATTATCCTGTCGGGGCTTCCCGCATACTTTATCTGGGCGCGCTCCAAAGAGAAAAAGACCGAAAGCGCATAGACACTAGGTCTTTTTGCTCTGCTTTGCTGTCACGGCTTGTGAGTCCTTCTTGAGTTCTGGGTAAAAGAACCAGGAACGCACGAAGGCGCCGGGTGAGAAGCATTTCTCATCCGGCGCTCGCTAGTGTCGATCTGATCTAATTCTTTTGTTCTTCAGATCCAGCATGACTGCTGTGATTGTAGTCTCTGCCGTTTGCTGTGGTGCCGCTGGTGTTCATCTTTCTGCTCCATCCGCTGCCCTGGCCTGCAGTTACGTCTTTTGTATGGTCGTATGTACCGCCTGCGGCCGTAGTGCCTATCATGTCGACATTTTTGTTGTAGCCGTTGCCTTGACCGGCGGTAACAGTCTTATTGCGATCGTATGTGCCACCGTTAGCGGTGGTACCTGAAGTAGACGAGTTCTTAGAGTATCCCTCTCCGCCTCCGTAGGTGGCAGTTTTACTATGATCGTATTCTCCACCTTTGGCTGTTGTCCCCTGTGTGGTTACCGTCTTGGTGACGCCCTCGCCCTTGGTGTATGTGACTGATTTATCTCTGTCGTAGGTGCCGCCGTGTTTGGTGGTTCCGTCGTTGCTATGAGAGCGTGTGTATGATCCGGAATTGGAGTTGCCCAGTTCCTTTATTGTTGAATTGCGCGCGTCGGCCGGGCTGCGCGAAGCGGATGACTGACCGCCTACTCCCATGGCGCTTTCGAAATTGCCTGCTCGGCGTCCCTGGCTCCAGCCTGCTCCGTTGCCAGAAAAGGCGTTATTGCGGCCGCGCATGTTGCCTCGCAGCCCGTTGCCGGAGGCTCCGGCGTCGAAATTGCTACCCGCTTGTCCGCCGCCAAAACGCTCTCTCAGAGCGCCCAGGTTGGCGCGTCGATTGCCTGCGCCCATATTGCCGCGGCCGGCACCAAAACAACCTCGTCCACCTCCGTGCCCGCCGCGCGCTTCAGCCGCATTGAAAAAGGAGAGACCGGCACTCGAGACAACTGTAGTAACCAGCGTGACCGCCAGAAAGGATTTTGTACATTTAGTATTCATGTGCGTGCTCCAGGGGAATTTGTCGAACCAACGCAATAGGATTCCAATTGTCAAAACACCAGAGTTATGAAAAGGTTTCGCTCCAATGAGAATTTAATGTGCAGGGAGTATTCTCGGAATTTGGGACAGGCCTATAGTTGCCCGGCAAACAGGCTTTTAGCCAGTTTTTCGGCTGCAGAATGAGGATCTACTTCGTGCTCTACGACCTGGCTGAGCATCTTTTGATTTTCACCTGATGTTTCCAGCGCCACTTTCAAATTGTCGCGTGCCATGCCAGCGACGAGTTCTGCCAGTTCGGCTTGCACTTTCGACTTGCGGCGCTGTTTCAATTCGCCTGATGATTCCAAAAATTCGCGGTGTTCTTTTGCTGCTTCCCAGACCTTGTCCACGCCTTCATTTGTTTCTGCAACACAGGTGATTACAGGCGGGCGCCAATCATTTTTGAAGTTCGCCAATTCGAGACTGGCTGTGATATCCGTCGCTGTTTTATTAGCCCCTGGCAGATCGCCTTTATTGACGACAAAAATGTCTCCGATTTCCATGATGCCGGATTTGATTGCCTGCACGTCGTCGCCGGATCCCGGCATGAGGACGAGGATGGTCGTATCCGCTGCTTGCGCGATGGCCAGCTCGCTCTGACCGACACCGACTGTTTCAATTATCACTACGTCGTATCCGGATGCCTCCAGCATGCGCACTGCATCGTAAGTGCCCATGGCAATGCCGCCCGAGTGTCCGCGATTGGCCATCGATCTGATGAAGACTTGTTTGTCGAGCGTGTGTGCCTGCATGCGAATACGGTCGCCGAGAATCGCACCGCCTGTAAAAGGGCTGGATGGATCGACAGCCAGTACGCCGACTTTCAAATTGGCTTTGCGCATTTGTGTAATCAATGCATCGACAAGAGTCGACTTACCGACGCCCGGCGAGCCGGTGACGCCAATCAAATGCGCGCGACCGGATTGCGAATAGAGTGTTTTCACAAGCTGAGTGGCCTGCGGTCCGCCGTTTTCCACGAGACTTATTGCTCGTGCCAGCGCTCGTCTGTCTCCGGAAAGAAGTTCTTTAGTTAAAGTATCCAAATCTATCTTCGCCAAATTGTAGTTTGATTGTTGAAACGCTGATATGCCATGACGGCCTAGTCTTGATATCAATTAGATGCATCGAGACTAGCGAGTGATGATTGTATCTTAGATAGCCGCTCTTCTTCATTTGCGCAGGTTTTCTTCAGGAATGGGGAACAAAAATTTCCCCAATGTGTCAACATTCATAGCTAGCGCTGCGCAGGCGTTTTGAGAATCATCGTCTAATTACATGCAGATCATTTTTATCGACCGCCGAGGTGATGTTGTGAAACAGTTTTCTAGAACAATGGTTTTCTTGGTTTTGCTCAACATCTCTGCTCTGGCCTGTGTGCCCGCTGCTCTGGCTGACCGCGGCAACATTACTATTAAAACCGGCAATGGAAGCCAAATGGTTCTGAAGAAGGGCTATTTCGGCGGTGAAGAAGAATCAATCACAGACAAGCATGGCAATAAGCTTTCCCGCAAGAAAGGCGGCTTGTTTGGTACCACTCAGGAAACCGAAGTGGCTTTTTTCGGCAACGGCATAAAGAAGAAAAAGGGCTTGTTTGGCGGCACTCAGGTGGAAGGAAAGACCATTCTGGGAGATTCCATTACCTCCAAAAAGGGCTTCTTCGGCTTGGGCAGGCGCAATACGACCGTTGATCTGAGCGGTACTACAGGCCTGGTGAAACAGCTGTTGGGCGCAAAAAAGCTGCCTCCGCTGAGCGATCCGGGTCAGGCGGCAGAGAAAAGCTCTGCCGGCGCGATTAGCGGCATCAGCCAAAAGGACGCAGCCGATCTCTTGAACAACACGCAGATGCCAGGCCAGCCACAGACTCCAGCTACCAACAACGATTCATCGTCGACTTTCTAAACTTTCTAAAGTTTCTAAAGTTTCTAAAGTTTCTAAAGTTTTCCAATCTCTATTGCTTCTTGAAGCGCCCAAGCCAGCCTTCTTTTTCCTTGGCGTTCATGTGGGCGGTAATTTCTCCGATGACGGCTTCCAGCCTGCGCTGGTTGTTTTCCGCCTCATTGAGCATCACGGCCAGCAAGTCTCTTTCTTGCTCTCGTGTTTTCAATTGATGTTGAAGGTCTTGCACTGCGGCTTTTAGCTCTTCAGTCTCGTTCAGCTTCGTGTCGAGAAGAGCGGTCACCTTTGTCAATTCCTGGTGCAGCTGCTTGTTTTCCCTGGTCTTGTCAGCCAGTAGGATACCCTGTGACCCAAGCTCAGCCTTGACGTCATCAATATCTCGAACCGAGCGGTCCAGCTCGCGGGCTTGCGCGGAGAGGACCAGAGCCTTTTCCTGCTGTGCCAAAAGCTGCTCTTGCAGCTCGACGACTTTCGCCATCAGAGCACGTACATCCATCGCTTGTCCGGTTTGCGGGTTGACCGCTAAATTTCCGTCGGGAACCATTCTTGTTTCCAGGCCTTGTATTACCGCTGTGCCAACCAGTACTATTCCCAGAGTTTTGGGGAGCCAATCAGTATA
>JAYRNY010000350.1:0-2059 GCA_041911975.1 bacterium
GATATGCGCCTGGGCGATCTCTTTTGTGTAAACAAAGTGAAGCCAGTAGTTTGCTACCACTTTCCCTGAAACATTCAGAATGAGCCCGCCCAAACTATAGCCTTGGTTGGCATTGGCGTTGATTCGCCAATCGAGACGGTGAATGTATTCGTGAATAGTAGATTCGACATCAATGGTGATCTGGCTCATCTTGCCCCCAATTTTTATCTCTTACAAAGATTCTATTTTGAAGAACTTGAGATGAACCAGGTTTTTTGGATCAAGTTTTGAAAATCCACAGGGGAGGTGGATTTTTTTAATTCGTCTTCAGAATTCTTTGTAAGCTCGCCAGCGTTTCTGAAGGATCTTGATTGAGACCCACCTGCTGATGCTGGACCTTGCCGGCGGCATCAAGAACAAAAATAATGTTGGAGTGGGTAAACTCGCCGTCTTTATTTTTTTTGTAGCGAACCCCCAATATGGCCGCTAACTCGCGAACGCCGGCTTCATTCGAAGTGAAAAGATCCCATCTGGACTTGTTGAGTTCTTTTTTATCTGCGTATTTTTGCAGATTTTCGGGCACGTCTCGCGCGGGATCGAAAGAAAATAGAGCAAAGCCAACTCTGTCTCTCTGATTCACAGGTAGTTTCATTTCTATTTTCTTGAGATCGGCTGTGATGATCGGGCAGGCCTTTTGGCAAGAAGTGTAGACCATCGCAATTACTCTTGGCTTTCCTTGCAACGAGGTCAGATTAACCTTTTTCCCCTCACTGTTGGTCCAGGCGTGAGCTGCATTGTAAACGGACTCGCCACTGAGCTCCGTTGCCTGATCTGGCTCACTCATATCGTGGTGTTCATGATTTGCAGCATGGCCTGAAAAACTAAGGTGAGCGAAAGCGAACAGTGTACTAATCAGATATCTCATAGCTGATCCTTTCCTTTGGCACATCTAAATCCGAGGTTGGCTGTCGTGTATGCAGCTTTCAAACTGCTACGAAAAGCATAGCGCATGAAAGCGGCATAGTCTTTGAAATCATTAGCTCCTGCGGCACCCCCGCCACAGTACAGATTCTTTTCTACGTCGGAGTCGCCCCGTGATTCGCCACTCACCATGGCTGTGTTAAAATCCAGAGTCCACTCCCAGAACTCAATCAATTGCATTTTAACCACTGTATCTCTGAGGTCTGTTGAAGCCACATATTCCCACTGATCGACCGTAGGCAGAGTTTTACCTTTAGACTCACAATAAGCCTGTGCGGCAAACCACGAAATATTGACCACCGGCAGATTGAGGATATTGCCGTTGCCCTCGTTCAAATCGCCAGACCAATGATTCAGATAATTCTTCTCTGCAAAAACTCTTTTGACTTGGGATTTCCTCCATTGGGGATATTGCTTGATGAAGGCAAGAAATTGCGCGTTTGTGACCGCCTGCGCATCTAACCGAAAACTTTCTACAGAAACTTTTAGTGCGTTCTTGGAATAGAGGGGAACGTAAGCACCCGAGGGTATCCGAACCATCGGATCGGGTGCTTTCGCCTGGCAAACAAGGCTACCTAAAATCGTAACCAGAATAACGAGGTCAATTCTCAATTCCTCTCCTCACTTCCCCGCTCTAATCGCCTTCACTTCCTCAGGTTTAACTTCTTTGCCCGAATTTTCCCACATGCTGTACACGTACGTCAAAACGTTGGCCACTTCTTCGTCAGAAAGATTTGGCCAAGCAGGCATTACGCTGTTAAATTTATTTCCGTTGACAATCACCTCGCCGGTCAAACCTTTGGAGACAACTTTGATCGCACGATTCTTGTCGGCGTTGAGGAAATCCGATTTAGCCAGAGGCGGGAAAGCGTTTGGAATTCCTTTGCCATCAGCCTGGTGACAAGCCACACAATTTTGCGTGAAGATGCCTTTACCAAAACTAATACGTTCCTGTTTATTTTTTGCTCGTACTGGGGCTGGGGCCTTACCCTCAACTACTTGAATTCCTGAACCCTCAGGAAGATAAACTTCATCAGAAATCTTTCCAGAGTAAATCTCTTTGTTTTCAGGGCCTGAGACCTTCAACATGCCTAGGGCA
>JAYRNY010000351.1:0-4449 GCA_041911975.1 bacterium
AGCCAGACCGGACCTTTATATTCCGGAGCGTCTGGAGTGGGTTGTTTTGAAAGCGATGGCCAAAGATCCGGCTCAGCGCCATCAAACTATGGAAGAGTTCAAGCTCGACCTCGACCTGGCCATTCCGCGCCCGGGCAGAAGCACGGTTTTAAGAACGCAGGAGCAGAAGTCGCCCGGCCAGGCATTAGTAGGATTCGTAAAAGAAGTGCCAATCTGGACATGGGCCGCTGCCGTCGCGCTCATGGTTGCTGCCGGCGGCATCATCGTTCACGCGGTCACCGACAAGGGCGCCCCTGCTCCTGCAAAAGTTCAGGCGCCGGCGCCGCAAACCGCTCCTCAGGCGACTACCCAGCCGACGACCCAGCCAACTACCGCTACTACGCAGCCGGCTGTCGCTCCGCAGACGACTGCACCGGCTACGACCAAAACAGTACCTGCGCCTGTCACGCCTGAAGTCGCGAAAACTCCTAAACCACCCCCGGCGACTAAACCTATTAAGACAGCCACTTCTCGCGAAACCGCCGGCGAAGTGGAAACACCGACGCATCGCCGCGCTTACAGCACGTCTCCAGTTAACGAGGCTGCGGAAAGACCGGTCAGAAGAGCTGCACCGCCGCGGCCAAAACCTGTAAGGCGTGCATACAGCTCGACTGCGGCAGCTCATCCATCCGGAGGAGGCGGCGGCGATCCGTTTAGCGAATTGAGAAAGATGCGCCACTCCAACGAGTAGCTTTCCGCCGGTATTGTCGAGCCAAGCGTCGACCGATTCAACGCGCCGAATGTTTATTGATACTATCGATACTGACTGATTGCCAGTTTCAATTTTTCAACTCTGGCTTTGTCGACGGCATTTTGCCAGTTGCCTTCGTGCTTTGCATATGAGCCGACGATCAAACCGTCGACCAGAGGCGCATAGCTAGGGAGATTTTCTGCTGTAATGCCTGAGCCGATGAGAACCGGCAAAGCGTCTTTGTGTCCGGTATTTGCTCTATTCAATGATTCTACTTCGGCAAGAACAGGCTCTTTGCCGGTAGCAGCACCCGTGACAATTATTCCGTCCGCTTTGAAAAATGCGGCAGCATGAGCCGTCTCCTCCAGGCTGACATCACTGGTGATGGCATGCGCGGAATGTTTCTTTTTGATGTCGGCGAAAATCTTCACATGCTGAGCTTTTAGCTGAGCCCGCCGTCTGACCAGTTTTGCGGCACATGAATCATGCATGCCCTCGTCGCCTATGTGAGCGAAGACGAATCCTTCAACGCGAAGGAAATCCAGACCGCATGCCACTGCCACGCCCAGTGCCTCAAGATTGGCGCCGGCCAGTAACTGCACTCCCACCGGCAGCTTCGATTTTTGTTTGACAGCATGAGCCACGACGGTCATAGCCGCCACCGTTTCCGGGTCGACATAGCCGGTCAAATAGGGCACATCATGCATGTTCTCGACTATGATCGCATCGACTCCACCTTGAGCGTATGCTTCTGCATCCGCCAAAGCCGCCGCCAAGACTTTCTCCATGCTGCCTGCATAATCTGCAGATCCAGGTAATGCATGCACATGCACGCAGCCGATCAAAGAGCATTTCTTGCCAAACATTTCTTATTTTTCTTGTCCTTATTAGATGATGCCTTTTATCAAGACCGCACGCACCGGTGACGCTTCCACTTCCGTCAGCTTCAATGGTGCTGCCGAAAGGAAATATATGCCTTCCTCCGCGCTCGTCAAATCGAGATTCTCCAGCCAGCTGAAGCCGGCTTTGATTAAGGCATGATGCACCTGGAGATCTTTTGAGTCGACATGATCGACAGACGGAGTGTCGAGACCGGCCATGATTACGCCGCGGCGGCTCAGCTCATCGACGAGTCCGACAGTAAAGTGCGCATAAGTCGAACCTTCCCAGACATCAAAGCGAAGATTCTTTTGCGTCTTCAGCACCACTCGCGGTGGCAGGGTCGGCAGCCGTCCAGCCGCCCTGGCGAAATCGTCGGCCGTAATTCCTCTTTCCAACGGTGAAACATCAATGACGGCACAGGGGCCTATATAAGGAAGCAGCGACATGCCCGATGCCATGCCGTGGCTGTCGTCCATGCTCCCCTGGATGTGGCTGGGCGCATCAGCGTGAGTGCCGACATGCGGGCTCATCGTGAAGGACGTCAAGTTGACAGTGGCGCCTTCTTCCAGTCTCAACGTGACCTGCCGGCTGAAAGGAGTGTCGCCGGGAAAGCATGCGGTTTTAGATGAAACCGGTTGCGAGATGTCAATTAAGCTGTAAGTCATAAGTCAACTATTGTAGCCTTTCGCTCTGGTACTATTTAGGACCTTAAACAAATCGGAGAGATGTCCATGACGGCGACCTCGTCCACCGTCCGCAAGCAAATCAATCCGCAAGGCCGTGCACCCAAAGCTCTCGGTTCGTATTCGCATGCCGTGCAAGTCGGCTCTCTTGTGTTCGTGGCCGGACAGGGCTGCCGTGACGCAATTACCGGCATGGAAGCGGGCGTGACACTGGATGCCGAAGGCAAAGTGATAGCTTATGACATCGAAGTGCAGACCCGCGGTGTTTTGAAAAACCTTGCCACAGTGCTCGAATCGGCCGGACTGACCTTGGCCGATGTGATAGATGCGACCGTTTTTCTCAAGTCCATGGATGACTTTCCAAAGTACAACAAAATATGGGCCGAGCACTTCACTTCGGAGTGCCCGCCTGCGCGCACGACAGTGGCTGTCGCCGATCTGCCCGGGCGTAACTTTATTGAGATAAAGGCAATAGCAATGGTGCGGGAAGTACCCGCCGGCGCGTGATCAATAGGAGTAGACCGTGACTACACAAGTGAAACGCAAGGTCAGACACCTGCACCACTTTATCGGCGGCGACTATGTCGCTTCCAAATCAGGCGAGAGCTTCGATTCGTTCAATCCGGCTACCGGTGAAGTACACGCCACAGTCGCACTGGGCGGAAAAGTCGAAATCGACCAAGCCGTTGCAGCCGCCAAGGATGCTTTTGAAAACGGTCCGTGGCCAAGAATGTCAATGAAAGAGCGCTGCGAGATCTTGCGCCGCATAGGCGATTTGATCCTCTCTCGCAAAGAAGAGTTGGCCCAGGCCGAAACTCTCGATACTGGAAAGCCGATTACAGAAAGTCTTACCGGCGACATTCCCCGCTCCGCTCTCAATTTCCATTTCTTTTCCGATTTTGCCCAGTCATTGAGCGATGAAGTCTACACGTCGGCGCCCGGAGAAAAGCACATTGTTTCCCGCGAACCTTTAGGAGTAGTCGGTCTCATCACTCCCTGGAACTTGCCACTTTATCTGGCTACATGGAAAATCGCGCCCTGCCTGGCTATGGGCAATACTTGCGTTTTGAAACCGGCTGAGTGGACTCCCTATACCGCCTTTCTTCTCGCCGACATCGTTTCGTTGGCCGGGCTGCCCAAGGGCGTTTTGAACATAGTGCACGGTCTGGGTGCAGACAGCGCCGGTGAAGCTCTGACCCGCCACCCTGATGTTCGCGCCATTTCATTTACAGGTGAAACAGGTACCGGCCGCGCCATTATGGCTGCAGCATCGGCGACGCTCAAGAAAGTTTCATTCGAGCTGGGCGGCAAAGGAGCGACGATAATTTTTGCCGACGCCGATATCGACGAAGCGGTGGAAACAGCAGTCCGAGCCGCTTACCGTAATCAGGGGCAAATCTGCCTGGCCGGCTCACGCCTCTTTGTAGAGGAAGGAGTCAAAAAGCAAGTCGTCGACAAGATTGTCCAGCGCGTCAAAGCTATAAGAGTCGGCGACCCGACCAAAGATATGACACAAATGGGTGCTCTCATCAGCAAAGAGCACCTGGACAAAGTGGAAGGCTATCTGGAAATCGGCAGCAAGGAAGGCAAGCTCTTGACCGGCGGCAAGCGCATGAAAGAGCTCGGCGAAGGCTATTTCCTTTCGCCATCCGTTTTCTGCGATTTGCCTCAGGATTCCAAACTGATCAAAGAGGAGATCTTTGGACCGGTACTGCCAGTGGTGCCTTTCTCCAAAGAAGAAGAAGTGATCAAGCTCGTCAATGATTCACCCTACGGGCTTTCATCCTCGGTCTTCAGCAAAGACGTCGATCGCTGCTATCGCATGTCCAACGGCATAAGAACCGGTCTCGTCTGGGTCAATTGCTGGTTCGCCCGCGACCTGCGCACGCCTTTCGGCGGCATGAAAGCATCGGGTATCGGTCGTGAAGGCGGTCGTTACAGCCTGGAATTCTTCTCGGAAGCGAAAACGATTTCTTACAAGTACAAGATTTAGAAAGAAAGAGGCGTCATGGATTTCGGAATAAAAGGCAAGCGCGCTCTTGTGTGCGCAGCGTCGCGCGGGTTGGGTTTTGCCATTGCCAAAGCGCTGGCTGAAGAAGGCGTGGACCTGATCGTCAGCGCTCGCGATGAGGAAAAACTCAAGCAGGCCGCCGA
>JAYRNY010000352.1:0-3141 GCA_041911975.1 bacterium
CCTTGGGAACGCAAAACTCGGTGAATTGTGCCTCACCTGCCCTCGCCGAATACTTACTTTTTTAAAGGCTGACACGATATCATGTAGTACACTTGTTGAAAACATCAAAGCATTGGGCGGGAAGGGTTTTCAACGTGCCTGCGAAAATCAAGAAAGAGTGCGTTCTTGCCTCGTTGTCATTGAGCGACAAGTAAATGAAAGAAATCAATCAGGTTGACATCTTGTTGTTTCTTGCTCGTTGCTCGGATGGTCCTTCGCCTTTTGTGCTGCTGTGTTTGCGTGTCCTGTGTTTCTCATGTCTTGCCGGGCCGGAAGACTGGTAAAATTTGGCGTTACGCTTACGCCTTCTGACCGGCTGCAAAAGATGACTCGTCGCGTCGTATTCGTCACACCTGTTTTTCCCTCATTTACCGGCAACGGACTGGCCATGCGCGCCGCTGCCGTAATGCGGCTGCTTTCGCGCTGGGCAAATGTGGACCTTCTTGTAATTCCGATTTACAACACCCGTGACGATGCGCCCACGCCTGAGATTGCAAAGCTATACCAATCCTGGGCGTGCGTGCCGAATCCTGATTGGAATACCTTTGACGAGCCGACCGTCGATCTGATCAAGATAGTCGGGAGCGAGGACAAAATCCCTCGTGAATGGCGTTGGGCTAGTGCTGCCTGGCGCAAGAAAATCAAGAAAGCCATTCATTCGCTCAATCCCGATCTGGTTTTTGTCTTTCGTTTTTATCTTGCTCCATATGTACTGCCCAACATCGGCGCGCTGCCCTGCTGGCTCGATCTTGATGAACTGGAATCAAGCTCCAGAGCGCGTCTTGCCCGTGTGTATACGCTGGGCGGCAGAAGAGAGCGGGCGCGTGAGATGGAACAGGAAGCCCAAGGTTATGCGAAATTGGAATCACAATATCTCGGGCGTTTCAACAGGATCTTCGCGTCATCAAAGCGAGAGTCCGAGGGTGTTGTCTCGCGTTTCAAAAAGGCTTCCGTTCGCGTGCTACCCAATTCTTATCCAAAGCTTTTGCCGCACCCGCAGCGGACTGCCACCGGAATAGCGCGCTTGCTCTTTGTCGGCAGTCTGGGGTATTTCCCTAACGAAGACGCGGTCAAATATTTCAATAGCGAAATTCTTCCCTTGATAAAAGAGCGCAGCTCAGTGCCGGTAGAGCTGGTTGTCGTGGGCGGCGGTTGGAAGCAGGTCGTCAATCCGGATGAGGGAGAAACCCTCTATGAGGGCGTGCAGTTTGTCGGTGCTGTAGCTGAGACAACGCCGTTCTATGCGGAGACGGACATCGTCGTAGTTCCTCTGCGTTCTGCAGGCGGCACGCGCATCAAAATTCTGGAGGCATTCAGTCATTCACGGGCAGTAGTTTCCACCAGTATAGGCGCGGAGGGGCTCGATTTGCTTGATGGAGTACATCTCGAAATTGCCGACAAGGTCGAAGATTTCACTGCGAAGTGTCTTGCATTAATAGAGGACAAAAGTAAGCGCGCAGAGATAGCAAAGAAAGGGCACGAGCTTTTCAAAAGTCAGTACTTGATGCGTAATTTGGAACTGCAAGTACCGCAGTTTTTCTCGGATTGAGGTAATCATGGACATTGAAACAGTCGATGGAGACTTGCTCGATCAGCAGGTTGATTGCATCGTCAATGCCTGGAATCGAAACATCGTTCCCTGGTGGATGCTGATTCCGCATGGAGTATCCGGAGCGATAAAAAAACGCGGTGGGACAAAACCGTTTCAAGAAATCGGCTCGACCGGGCCTTTGCCGCTCGGTCACGCCAGAAAAACATCAGCTGGAAAATTGCCTTTCAAAGCCATTATCCATGTTGCCTCCATCGACATGTTCTGGAATGCCAGTGAAGCATCCATTGCCAATGCGGTTGTGAATGCCATGAAACTGGCAGAGGAAGCAGGTTTTCACTCGATCGCATTTCCAGTGCTAGGAGCAGGTTCGGGCCGCTTCAATGCAGAGCAGTCTGAAGCAATTATGAGAAAGGCGTTTGCAAAATTACAATCTACGGTCGTCGTCAAGCTCGTGCGCTTCAGGGATTAACTTTAGCCGCACGCAATTGAAGTGGAATTGCCGAGACAACGACAAAGCGTAGTAGTTGATGGCAAAAAACGAAGACGGCGGAGGATGAGGGGGTGCCCTCATTTGCTCCGCCGCTTCGCCGGCGTGTTGTTACGCCGCGCGGCTCCAGCGCTGCGACTTCAGGCCGACCCGAGCCGGGTTGACCCTGAGTTCGCCGCCCCTGTACGCGAGTACTTCGCCGTCGGCCCAGAGGTCGATCGGGTGGTTCTCGCCATCCTCGAAGATGATGTTTGCCTTCAGGCAGTCACCTTCCTCGAAGACGCCCAAGAACGCGTACTCCTCGTGGCCGATGGTCTTGCCCATCACACGGTTGTTGTGACGGGTGACGAGCGGGTGGAAGCAGAGATTCGGCCCGATCGCCGTGCGGTAGCCTTCCGGCGCCGCTATGGCGCTGAAGTCGGCCAGCCGCTGGTCGATGGAGCCGAGCACGAGCGCGTTGCCGTCCGGTGTGGTCTCCGGCGTCAGGTCGCCTTCGGCGTACATGCAGCGGTCGACGACGATGTCGTCACCTTCAACATGCGCGCAACCGCTGGCCAATAGCGCCTCGACCGAGCGCACTTCGCCGAAGTGGTCTGGATTTACATGCACGAAATAACGGGGTCTCCCGTCAGGAGCCGCCGGCGGGTCCTTGCGCAGACGAATGCCTGCCGAGACCGTGCCGCCGATTGCTGTGTAGCATTTCATGATATTTCTCCGGTTTCTTCTTGGAACATCGGGGCAAAAGCATCGTGCACCAGCGCATGATGCTTTTGTTTGTCCCCGCGCTGTCCATGCTCATAAGAGACGCACAGCCGAGCCGCCTGGATTGCTCCAGGCGACCCGATTGTGCCACGCCACCGCTAGGTGAAGCTGGATTGCGAGTTGCCCCGCTTACAGCTCCAGATAACGGTGTTAGACCGCGATCCCGTCTACCCAGGAGGCGTACTCGTCGTGCGCGCGACCGGACAGATACTTCCTCTGCCAGGCCGACGTCGTCGACAGTTCACCTGTGAACGTGCCTTTCCCGGTGTTGACCAGGTAGCGCCACATGAAGTGGCTGTAC
>JAYRNY010000353.1:0-2616 GCA_041911975.1 bacterium
CCTCGCCTTTCGCGGGCGCCCTTCGCTCGCCCGTCGGTGCAAGTGATTCGTGCCTACGCTCGCACGAGCGCCGCTACCGGCCGGTCCCGTTGATTAACGGTTTCTCTTCATTCATTGCTGCTCATGCGGCTCTGCAGTTGGCGTAGAAAGCTCATTCTGGCTGCGTTTTGGAACAACTCGCCTTTATGTCGGAAGTGCAATATAGAACGTTCTTACATAGTCCTGCATCAAGAGCTTTTGTTAATTGTCTAACTGTAATTTCAGTCCCCAGACCTTCAACAAAGAAGAACGTTTAAAAAACGTCCAACTGCTCCCAGTCGAATATCAACTATGAAACTTGTGACCTAAAGTCGCGCGCGTGCTCACTTTTCGAGCGCGCTTTCGTGTCGGCATCCGCCGACTAAACCACTTCGAGGTGCATTCAATGTCAAAACGCAAACTTGCTTGGGGCGCGATCTTCATCGCTCTCCTCTTCGGCATTGCGGGCGTGTGCTGGAACGTCTTCGGTCTTCATGACGTGAAGATGACACAGGCTGAGGTGCAGCAGAAGATCGATCTGAAAATGCCGTTCACCACCAAGAACGGCGTCGTCGTCCATTCCGTCGCTCTGGATTTGACAGGTGACAAAATCGGGCTGGTCATCGTGGCTTCCGCTACGAAGCTAAAGACCGATTTCACCGTCACCGCTCAGACGAGGGGCACTCTCACCTACAACAACATGGACGGCACTTTCCACTTCAAGCCGGATGAGCTCAAGCTCGTCGACGTGAAGACCAACGGCGACAGTGTCTCAACGAAGCTCGACCACCTGGTCGAGAAGTGGGTGACAAGCCCGAAGGTACTCGCCAATAAGGACGAACTCGTCAAAGCAGGCGTCGAGCTGGTCAACAGCCTCGTGCAGAAGTCCGCAGAGATGACTCTGGAGCGCGTGCCCGTGTACAAGATGCCTGACAACTTCAAGGGCAATATCGCGCGCATGTTCCTCAAGTCGGTGGAGGTGAAGGATCAAACCATCATCGCCCACCTGTCCTTCTGGCAGTTCACCAAGATGCTCTTCTTCTACGCGTTTATCGTCGTCGTGGCGATCGGCTTGGCAATCGCGATGTTCGCTTGCCCCGAGTTGTTCGTCGCTGCAGCCATCATCGGCAGCATCGGCAACTAGCAGTACTCCGGAATTGCGCGCAGGCGTAATCTCACAGTACTGAAGGACGAACTCAAGACTAAACGCGAGTCTGAAGTTTCTGTGGGCGCATGCAGTGCGTCCCTTCATTGTCCGTAGAGGACCGCTTGCGCGACAGCCGCAGGCGGTCGGCTCTCTGTTGAACGCTGTCTCAACGATTCGGAGAAAACATGAATCGAAAAAGCATCATCACCGTTGTGCTCCTGCTCCTCCTAGGCTTAGGCGGGTACTGGTTTCACCAGGACTACACCTATCGCCAACAGCACGGTCAAGTGACCGACGTCGACCTCTTCTCGTACGATCAAGAAGTCGACAAGGTGCAAGCCACCAAGCCGGTTCTCATCTATTTCTACCGGCAGGAGAAGAATGCTCCCGCCGATGAAGCGCAGCTGAAGACCGTCAAGGACTTCGCCTGGAAGAACGCCTACGACGTCAAGGTCGTGGCCATCAACACGGCGCATCTGGAGAATCTCCCTCTGGCGCTGGCCAACGGCGCAGTGCGCACGCCCGCCTTCGTGTTCGTCTCTCACGACAAGCACGTCAACGGGCAAGCCGGTGCGGCCGCCGATTACAACGAGCTGAAGCGCTTGCTCTCGCTGGTGCAAAACCAGCCCTGACGGGGGCTCAACTGCAGTTGACACACCAGGTCCCCTCGCGCAGCTTCGGTTGTGCGAGGGGACTTCCCGCAATTCCAACGGGCTGAAAATGCCCCAATGGGATCTCGCATGGACTGGAAGAAATGGTCCGGTAAAGCCGCTGAATATGCGGCTGACGGTGCGGTCGAGAAAACCGCCGAATTTGCTCTAACGAAGGTTGGCCCGTATCGGGTCGCCGGTATCATCGCCAAACTCCTCACGCTTGGAGCGGTGCTCCTTGCTGTCGGCGGGTGGGCATTGCACGTCTACTTCGGCTATGCAGCCACCGCCAGTGTCTTGTACGTCGTCGCTGTTCTGCTTTTCGCCGTAGGCTTGGTCGTCAACACGATCAGGAACTACATTTTCAACAAAGCCAAAGGCGCGTTGAAGACCGGCGTCGACTGGGCAAGCGACGAGGTGAAGAAGCGCTATATCAACGATCCGAACGGCCCGAAGCCGGTCGGCACAGGTCAATCTATAGACCCCGCCTTCGGCATCGATTCCGGCGACGGCAAGTCGAATTCCGCGAAGTAATCGGCATCTGCAGGCACGCAGAGGAACGGCGCCAGGACGCGCCGTTCCGCTCGTGTTTGCTGCGAACTTTTTTTGCCCGGCAATCACGATAGAAGGTAGTAGAAAACTGTAAAAACGTAAGAGTCAGAGCTTGTCCCAATCGTCGTTGAATTTCTTAGATGACCTCCTTGACCAAGCGTAAAAGCCTGGGCAGGTTTGCTTTGCGAAAAGAAAAACCCCCAAAAGGAGGTCATCATGACTAAATCATCCAACTTGAGACAACTGGGC
>JAYRNY010000354.1:0-4984 GCA_041911975.1 bacterium
AAGCGTTAGAAGCCTTCTCCAGTTTTTACGCATCTCGGTTTTTAACCAGTCCACGCGCATAGAATAGCTCAGCCAGATCACTATTGTTTCTCGCAAAGAGTCTTGAAAATGTGCGAGTAATCCAGCAAGTAAACATTTTCGTCGTCGACCTGCACCATACCGAATTCTCGAGCGGCGCGCACATGATCTTTCTTGCTCATAAGATGCACTGCGGTTGCGAAATGACACCAGGCTTGAAACTCCGGGTCATCTCTGAACTAGATTTCATCCGACTCAGTGCTCGACGGCAGCCTGCCCAGCAAACGCGCCTCAATAGCCCGCCATCGTAATGATTTACGCGGCTCTGAATAAATGCGAAAGCTGAGTGCCTGTGACTTCATCCCGGCCCCATATCCGGCAGCAAGCTGCAGAAGCCGAACTTTGTAGACATAGTGCCTGTCAAAAACCGACGCTCTCTGCCCTTCGCGAGTGCCGCGATGTGCGCTGGACAAGACGGAGTTTGTGCGCAAAAATTCGTCGAGCGAAGTGTAGCAGCGACCAAACTGCGCTGCTAATATCTGCTCGTGCGCTTTCGCTAAGAGTGGGTCAGAACTGTAAAGACCTTTCCGCCTTCTTTGCCGCTTCAAGAAAGCGCGACGTTTGTCACCTACTAGTTCATCCCTCGGCACATTCGACACCAAGGGACGCCTGTCGAGCGTCAGTTCAGCCGTTTGCGAGTGAAGATCCACATCATGCTGCACAACCAGCTGCGGCACATCCTTCATCGAAATTACGGCATACTTATGTTCTGCATATTCGACAGGATCAGCACTGAAAGTCGCAAAGACATTTCGCATTAGTTCACAACATTGCTTGAAGTCTTTGTCCTGATAAGCCAGCTTGATCAGTGCAACTTGCGCATTAACCTTGATCACTTTGAGATCGGACTCTTTCTCGACGATCTTCGTTTTTCTTACTTCGTACCAGGGCTTGAAGGCGTCGATCTTCTTGTAGTACTCAATTGCCTCTGCCTTCCGGCCCAGTATGAGCATGGCGTTGCCCGTGGAAAATAGATAGTCCAGATATTCATTCGTCAGGTCTGAGCGCGGCGCCCTGGGGTTTTCCTTAAGATACTTCTCGGCTGCCGCGCGTTTTGCCGGACTTCTATCCAGCTTTTCATCCAGATTCTTAAACACCTTTTGATGTGGGTCCAACTGGTGGCGATAGCCCTGGAAGGCTTTCTCGTATTGACCGTCCTTTTCGAGAACCACATATTTCAGCCTGCGCATCATGTTGAAAGCCGCTTGCCCCGTGTATCCGTACTTCGGGGCAGTCTCGTACTTGCTCTCGGCAACATCGAGGTTTTTCAAAGCATCGCGCAACAGCCCGGCATTGATTTGTGCGTCAGCGTAATGGAAGTAAAACTTGAATCCGGGATTGAAGATCATGTCCACTTTTGAGTTTGCTTGCGCGTATATCCTGATGGCTTCTTCGTGCCGCTTCAGTTTTTCAAGACAGTAAGCTTTTACATAAAGCGCACTACCTGTATTCTTTCGGGGAAACCTCTCGAGCAGATCAAGCGCCTCTTGCCAGTCCTGCCGACAGGCGAGAAAATAGATCTTTCCGCCCGGGCTGAGTTTTTGCATGTACTTTTGCTTTTCCGGGCTTTGCCTTTCACCGCGAATGTGATATGCCAATCCTTCTTCGCTGTGAGCCCATTGCTCTTTCTGCTCGCTAGAAGCGGCAACGGAAACGGCGAAAAGCAAAGCAAAGGGTGCCGCAAAAGGAGCCGAAATAGCTGCGATCGCTCTGGTAGTGCGCTTGTGTCTCATTTCTTCTTCTCGCAATACTCCTTGAGGACACGCGCATACGGAGAGGCTGTTTTTTGATCGCGCACCAGACCAAACTCTTTTGCAGCCTGTGAGAAATCATTCGAATGCATAGCATGGACAGCGCGAGCGAAGTGAAAGATCTGCTCGCAAACGCGAGCCGGCACCCGATCTTCATCAATCCCTTTTGTGTTGGGCGGGCGCCCGACGAGTATGTCATCGACGCATTTCCAGAAGACAGAAGGAAGTTGCGGAATGTCGCTTCTCAGGCTCAAAGCGGTATTCTTGCGGCCTGATGCAATTGCCACCGGAATTTGAAGCAACCTGGCCATGTTCGAATAGTCATAACGAAAGGAATACGCTTCTATCATCTGCTGGGTGTTGAGTGGCCTCCGGCTGCTTCGAAGAGTGTAAGTGTCGAGGAAGGATTGTAGCGTGTTGTAGCAAGCCTCAAAGTCCTTCCTTTGCACTTCCTTGCTGGCCTTAGCCATAATCGGGTTATTGACGAAAGGATCCGACACGGGTTCGGTCGAAACAATAAACGGAGCCAGGTCGACATTGCGTTCGGCTCCGACGCTGTGGGCATCGACGTCGCGCTGCTGAACAAGTTCCGGAACATCTTTCATTCTCAGAGCAGTGAAAACGTCCTCGGTCTCCTTGATCGGATCGCGGGTCATCATTTCCCGCGCAATCCTGCTGCATGCCTTAAAATCATTGCGCCAGTAATAGATGCGCAAAAGCAATATTCTGGCCGAATCTTGCAACCGGCCGAGCTGGCTATTCATCTCGAATTTGCGCCGCAGGCGCATGTCCGGATATTGCGCTTCATTTTGAAACTTGCAGGTTTTGTTTAAAAGCTCCAGCGCTTTATCCGTTTCACCCAGACTGAGAGAGGCGCTGCCTGCTTCATAGCAGTACTTCGCCTGCTGGAAACGACCCGCCGAGGCTGGCGGTGGAATCGGGTTTTCCTTTCGCCAGGCCAAAGCCGCTGCTTTGCGTTCGCCATCGCCTGCCAGTCTCTCTGCGAGCCTGAACGTTGCCACTCTCGAACCCAGCACCTGCAAATATCCCTTCATCGCTTGCTCGTAATCGCCCATCTTCTCTCTGGCCACAACTCGACGCATTGCTATTGAGTTGTGCACACGTTGAAGCGTGTCTTCTGAATCAACGGTTTTGGAACAGGTGTCCTCGGCAATTTTCAAATTCTTCAGACAGTCCGCATATCTGCCTGCATTCATGAGCGCTGCCGCATAGTGAAGGTAGAACTTATAGCTCGGGTTGAAGACCATGCCGATCTTGGCTTTGGCTTGCTCGAATGTTTTCACCGCGTCCGCATGCCTGCCCAGCCCTTCCAGACAACAGGCCCGTGCATAAAGCGCACTACCCGACTGGTTGCGCGGCATGCGATTGAGAATCGCCAGAGCTTCTGAAAAATCGTGCCGGCAGGTCAGGAAATAGACCTTCCCGCCCGCGCTCAGGCGTTTCATGTATGCAAATTTCGGCTGATTGTTTGCGTCTATTCCGACCTCAATGACATACGCTTCTCTTTCCGCAGATTCTGCATCCGAAAGCACAGAAGCGGGCTCGGAAGTCTGCGCGAAAGATGGCACAAAAGATAAGGCGGTGCAAGAAACCATCAATCCAAGCATGAAAGAGCAAACCGGCGCTCGCTCACAGATCGGCAAAAGAGCCTGGTTGAAAGCCGCTCGATTACTCATCGGTGTTTCTCGCAAAAGTCTTTGAGGGAATTTGCATAAACCACAAGATCCTCGTCACTAGTGCCCTCTGCGCCGACATGGGCAAACTCGGCAGCGGCGGCATTGAAATCTTTCTTGCTCAAAAAACGCACACCAAACGCATAGTGGCACCACGGCACGAAGTCGTGACAACTCCTCACACCGGCGGGATCCTTTGAGGAAACCAGAGTATCTCTGCCAAGCAGTCGATTTTCGATACTGCTCCAGAATTCCGATTTGTCAGGATTGAAATTACCGCGCAACGACAATCCCATGTTTGGCCGCCCGGCTGCATAGCCGGCACCCAGTTGCAACATCCGCACTTTATGCAAGTATTGGTCGGCAAATTTGTACCCGCGAATGTAATACTCCGTCGACATAGCGCCTTCGGCGATGTTGGCGTCGATAAACTGATCGAGCAGCGCATAGCACCGGCCATAATGCTTTTGTGCCATCTGAGCGCGCGCCGCAATTAGCATCTTCTTGTCGATAGCCGGAATTTTGGCGTTATTTTTCTTAGCCAGTGAATCAGAGAAAGGATTATGCAAATAGTCCACCGAATCTAGAATGGCTTCCATTGAGACGTTATGCAGATCAACATCCTTTTGAAGAACGAGCTGCGGTACGTCACGCATTGATATGGTCGAAAAAAAAATGCCAAAATCCTTGACCATTTGACTCTGCGCATCAGCGTTGTAGCGTCCACTTTGCAGTTGCCGAATGATGGCCTTGCGCTTGAGTATCGCAGCTGAGAATAGCTGTTGCTCATTGCTGTCTGTCTTGGCTTTGTTAGCCGGCAGATTGCTCACTCTTTCGGCAATATCCAAACAAGATAAAGCCTCTTCGTACCGATGATAATGAAATAGGGCAGTGGCATATTGCAGGAAAAACTTCGGTCCAGGCTGAAAATAAAGACCTCGGCGGTTGGAAGCTTCTGCAAAATAATCCACGGAAGCAGAGTACTTCTTCAACCCATCTAAACAAACAGCCCTCACATACAATTCACTGCCGGTGTCTTTCCTGGTAAATTTATCCAGCTCAAAAAGCGCTTCTGCAAAGTCTTTGCGATTGGCTAGAAAGAATATGCGCCCACCCGGGCTGAGCTCTTGCATGTAGCTCGATTTTGAGTCCTTGTAGGAAGTTTCCTCAGGGGCGGGATGATAGTAAGCATTCCACTCTTCCATCGACTTGTCATTGTTTCTCACTGGAGCGCCGCCGCTTTCTGCCAGTGCAAAAGTTTGTGCTCCGGCAAGGAGAACTGGCAGAGCGAAAGCTAGGAAAAACTTCTTTGGTTCCACAAGGAAAAAATAGTAACCGCGCTTATACCTTACCCGATCAACCGCACAAACAAATTTTACTATACGTTTTAGTTTTACCCAATCGAACCTGCGTTTCATCATATTGCAGCATGCGGAACTGGGGTTCGAAGTGCGCAGGCTG
>JAYRNY010000355.1:0-2916 GCA_041911975.1 bacterium
ATGAGGTTTTGGAAACACTGGATGAGATCGTCGAAAAGCTTCGCGACATTTGCAACGACTACGCGCCGCGCAATCTTCAAGACTGGGGTCTGAAAGTGAGTATCGAGGGGCTGGTCGAACGGGTCGAAGAACGTTCCGGAATCGCTTGCCAGATGGACGTCGAGACCGATGTGCCGAGACTGCCGGAACTGGCTCAACTGCACATATTCCGCATTGTTCAGGAAGCATTGAACAATGCAGAAAAGTATTCCTCGGCCACTCAGATTGTCGTGAAAATCGAAGAACCGGCAGACGGAACAATCGTTTTTACCGTCACCGACAACGGCGCCGGATATGATGCCTCGGTCCTTGACGAAGAGAGGGCGGATTCAGGCGGCATGGGCATGACCAGCATGCGCCAGCGCGCCGAGATAATCCGTTCGCTCTTCCGCACCACTTTGACCTTCAGTTCAAAACCGGGCGAAGGAGCGCAAGTTCGTCTGGAAGTGATAACAAAGTAGGAAATTAAACCGGTTCAGACAGCGAGAACAATTTTCTCGTGTTGACCATAGCGCTTTGGGCAATCGCTTCCACTGTGGAACCTCTCAGCTCCGCCAATTTCTCAGCCACGTACCAGACATAGCTAGGTTCGTTTTTGGCCCCCCGCACCTTCTGAGGTGCCAGGAATGGGCAATCTGTTTCAACGAGAATCTTATCTTCCGGCACTTGTTTAGCTGCTTGCTGCAGTGCCTTAGCATTCGGGAAAGTAACGATGCCGGAAAAGGAAACGTAAAAGCCCAGCTCCGCAATCGCCGGCAAATGTTCAGGTGCGCCCGTGAAACAGTGGAAAACTCCCCTCAATGAATCAGGACTGGTGCCTGCGCCTTCCTCTTTCAAAATGTCGAAAGCATCCCGCCAGGCGTCTCGGCAATGGACGATCACGGGCTTGTTCAAACGTTTCGCCAGGCGGCACTGCGCTGCAAAAGCTTTACGCTGGCTTTCATGATCGCTGTTGTTGTAAAAGAAATCCAAGCCGCACTCACCTACGCCTACTGCTTTAGGATGAATGGATGCTTTCTCAATTTCTTCAGAACACTTATCCGTCCAGTCCTTTGCTTCATGCGGATGAAGTCCGGTGGCGAAAAATAAGTTGGCGTGCTCTTCGGCGAGTTGAATCAGTTCATCGATGTTACTCAGCACCACACCGGGATTGACCATTTGCACGACGCCGTTTTCGAAAGAACGCTTGATTACATCCTCGCGTTCCTCACCGAAAAATTCGCTTACAACATGCGCATGGCTGTCAATAATGCCGCAAGGTTTCCTTGGCAGCTCTTTTGTTTTATCCATTTTGCCTTTACTTCCAGGTCACCAAGATCTATTAGAATAGAACTTTGAATCAACTTTCGAACAGGCTGACTTCAGCCGAGAGCTTAGTAAAACACGTTATTTGGAACCAGGAATGGAATTTACTTTTTGGTGTTTTGGATTAGACTACTTATATGGAATCCTGACAACCCTTACCATTCAAAATTGCCTGCAATGAAGCCATCCAACCTACTCGACACTTTCCGTAAGGTGACAACATTAACTCTGGCCACCTCCTTTGCCGGCCAGATGCTTGTCTGTCCGGTCCAGGCCGCGCAGCAAACGTCAAAACCATACAAATTGAGGGCAGAGCAGGGATTCGTCAGACCCGAAGAGGGTCCAAGCTTAAATCGCAACGACATGAAAAATGCCGGCGACCCTTTCGACAGCAGCGGTACCGGGCAGGAAGATTCTTTTGAGCCGCCGCCGGGCGCCTTTAAAATGCAAACTGAGAAAACCGGAGCGCCACGCAATTTCCCGCTTGCTGCCGACGAATCGGGAGAGTTCAACGGTCAGGCCATGCCGGGAATGGGCGACCAGATGCCCGCCCAGCAGCAGCCTCGCCAGCAGATGATGCCGCCGGATATGCAACCGCCCACCCAGGTGAACCAGTCCAGGCTCAGCCCGCAGGATGCAGAAGAGCAGCAGATGAAACTGGCCTGGGATGAATGGCACAGACGCGTTGCAGAAGCAATTTTCAACCAGATATCCACTGCAGCCAAGACGATGCTGCCCAGGACACAGCCACTGATCTGCGTTATCAATTACACAGTCACCAGAGACGGCCGCGTGGTCAATGTCCATCTGCAGCAGAACAGCCCCAATATTCTCTACAACGGAATGGTATACGCTGTTGTAAGCAGAATGAGCGGCAACCCTGTTCTGACCTTCCCGCCAGGCAGCCGCCGCATGACTGTCGATAAGATCTCGACTTTCGGTCACAACACAGGCGGGCAAACTGGTTTTCGGTCGATTACCGGCGACCAGGAAACCATGCGCATGCAGCAAAATCGTAGATAAGGCTTTCGTTTTCACGGATAATTAGAGCTGCCGCATTGGCGCTGCCAAGCGAGCTGCCGTACTTTTCTTCGATTACTGTATTTGACGAGGTTGAGTGACTGATACTGCCATATACGCGCTGGCTCGCGAGCTGGCCGAAATCGTCGGCAAGAACTATGTTCTTTCCACACCTCTCAGCCTGGCTTTGTACGAGTGCGACGCAGAAACAATGGATGTGGCCAGGCCGGATCTCGTCGTTCTGCCAAAGTCGACAGGTGAAGTCCAAAAGATCGTAGAACTGGCCAATCGACAGGGAGTTCCCTTTACCGCACGCGGCGCAGCAACAGGGCTCTCAGGCGGCGCCACCACCATTTATGGCGGCATCAGCCTGGTTTTGACCAGGATGAACCGCATAATACGCGTCGACCCGAAAGACATGGTTGCAGAGGTGGAAGCAGGTGTGACTAACTTGTCGGTTTCCCAGGCGGCGGCACCATACGGCTTGTACTTTGCTCCCGACCCGTCAAGCCAGTCGGCTTCTACAATCGGCGGCAATCTTTCCGAGAATTC
>JAYRNY010000356.1:0-2071 GCA_041911975.1 bacterium
ATAGCAATGGAAAAAGAAGGCTTGATTTCCAAAGGCGATCGCAATTTGTACAAGATGGTCACATCGCCGTTTGATATCATCAAGGACATCCGCGTAAGAAAAGCTTCCGCTGGCAATACGCAAGCAGGGCAGTCAGGATAAGTCTCGAAAAATCACGACTGATACCTTCACTCAGAAACAATCCAAAATAAATGTCATTAACCGAAAAGAAATGTATTCCGTGCAGTGGCGGAACACCGCAGCTGACTGCCTCTGAAAGAGAAGCTTTGCTCAATCAAGTGAGCGGCTGGCAAGTCCTGGACGAAAAGAAGCTCACGAAAGGCTACGCTTTTAAGGACTTCAACGGACCGATGAAGCTGGCCAATAAGATCTGGGAAATTGCCGAAGGCGAAGGCCACCACCCCGATCTTTTTATTGCCTGGGGTAATTTGAAAGCGGAAATCTGGACGCACGCAGCCGGAGGGCTGACAGAGAGCGACTTCATATTGGCTGCCAAAATAGACGAGGCTGCAAACGCCTAGGCTAAATTTGGTCTACGGATAGAGTTTGTAGAACAAGAAGGACAAGCCGAACAACACGAATATGATCGCCCAGATCCAGGCAGGTGACGCAGTAGCGCTGCCTTTAATTTCCTTGGAGCGGGATGAAGCGTGCATTGCCGCTCTTGTTCCGGTTTCCTTCTGCATGGAAATTGAGTCATTGGAAGCCGACATCGCAGGCGCTGTTTTGGCAGGAGCTGCTTTAGGCGCGTCATCATCGTCATCAGCCAGTGCCGCTGCCAGCCCTGGAGGCATGGCGTCTTTGCCGCCGGATTGCTTGGCGCTTTCTTTGGCTGCTTGAGGTGCACCGGCAGGAGCTGCCGGTGTGCCGAAAAGCTGATCAGCTTTCAGGACCACTCGTTTGATTACATCGGGAAGCTGATCTTTCCAGGTTTGCGAATCAAGAAAATCTGTCGCACCCAGTTGCATTGAAGTCTTAATCAAGCCGCCGTCCAATGTCTCATTACTGACGAGAAACTGGATCTTTGGATGCTGCTCGCGCAAATCTCCAAGCATGGTCAGTGCTTTCATAGGCTCGGGAGCCAACTCAATCCAGACGAGCTTCGGAGAAAGCGCAGAAATTTGCTTGGCAGCGCTTTGCCTGTTGACCGTGCCGATGAGCCTGAGCTCAGCGTGCGCTCTTATCAGTTCCTCGATTTGCTTGGCTTTCTCTTCTCCCGCCTCGCAAATAATCAATGTAGGTAACGACACTATTTACCTCGAGTCTAGTTGTTAGGTTAGTGAGAAACCACTGAGGATACCGCTTGTCTCCATGATTTTGCGGCGCACGTCCTCGGCACCTATAGTGCCCAGTTCGAGATCTTTGAATATGCACAGCAATTGCATGGAGGTCATCAAACAAAGATTCTTTTTCTTTGCAAACTCGGCCAGTGCTTCGGTGAAGTCCGGCTCGGAGCGCTCTGAAGGCGGACGGTTAGACCATGTGCAGGCAACCAGCAAACCTTTTGGTTCACTTTCATGTTCGCCCCAATAGTTGATGACCGATTCTCCCAGTAGAGCAAGATCAGTACGCTTCGCTTGTGAATTGCTCTTCACTACGTGCGTCAGAACATCTGCTTTTTCGCCGAGGTTCAGCCAGAGTTCATTCTGGTTGCTGGGCGAAACAGTAGCGGTCCAGCCGATCTTACCGAATGCCTTCTGGCAGGCGGACACAAGATTACTGCCTTCGGCAGAAAGCAGTGAGTTCTTGATGCCGTCCAGAAGCGAGATGCGCGTTTCGATCGTGGAGATTCGGTTTTGAATCTGGCGGATTTGCTCGTTGAGATCGTTTCTCTCAGACTTCAGTTCGTTCAAGCCAGGGAAGGAGTACTGCAAGCACCAGTCTGGTGCTCCGACGGCTGCGTTTTCTTCCAATTGTGTCGTCATTGTCCTTGCCTGCGTTGAGAGTGTAGGTGATTCAACTGTTGTTTCCGGCTTCGGAAGTGGTGGAGGAGGCGGTGGCTCCGGCCCCTTCGGTGGCGGCGGCGGCGGTGCCTCGACCTTGATCGGTTCCGGATCGGGAGGAGGAGGCG
>JAYRNY010000357.1:0-2832 GCA_041911975.1 bacterium
ATCCGATGCCGGAGTGTCTTTTCGGTTGATCGATGAGTTGAAGTCGAACTTGATTTTCGGATCTCTTACAACTTCGGAAACTTCGAAGCGATACAAGCACTTGGATGTGCATGGACCGCAGGTGGGCAGCGGACCTTGATCGCGTTTGTGCAATTCAAGGAAGTCGTCGCGCCACTGTCGAAGCACTGCGATATCTAACCTTCGGTTTACTTCAGTCGGCTGGAATGCCGGTCTGAGAAGGTTGAGCCAGCGCAAGTGCTGTTCCTTAACCTGATCGTAGAACCAGTAGTTCTCCTCTCCTTTTCTTTCGAAATAACGCTCGGTTGCCTGGGTGAGTGCACACCACGTGATGCCTGTAATGTTGCCGGAGCGCGCTCGACCTCCAATAACCCGTTGGATTTCGTGGATGATTTGTGCGCGGAAGTGAACGAGTTGAGTCAAATCCTTCAGCGTGGACAAAAGGTAGCGGTTGTAGACTTGGCGGAAAAGCGAGTCGTCGGCGACCATTTGCGCCGTATCGAGTATGGCTGAGTCGCATCTGTGCAAGCAGAATTTGCAGCCCAGGTGCCTATCGAAGGTGGCGACAATGTCGAGACCTTTCATCGCTTCACGGACGATCTGGTCGGATTCTTCCGGTGTATCCGGTGGTGGCACTTCTTTGGTTTTGTCGAACATGATGGCCAGGTGATATGGCTGCTCCATCTTTTCTGCATAGACGATTGCGCGCCCCTGCCCGAGAGCTGTTACGTGCCGCTTTTGAATATCGTCCAGGTTCATGGCGCCGCCCATGGAGTCGCGGTCGTCGACCGCCACGATCCGGTGCATGATCTTCAAGTTCGTGTTTTTCAGAGCTTCCGGCGCCAGCTTGTTCGGAATTTGGTCGGCGATGATGAACCCTTGTCCGTACGAACGAATTTCAGCAAGCATGTTGGTGAAAAATTCTACTGCTTTACCGGCTGGGTTGGCGGACTCACCGCTTTGCGCTGTAGGCACGTTTTTCAGCAGTCTGTGAGCCTCTTCAATGAGCATGACGTGCTGCAAATTGTCGTGAGGTCCGAGTGATTCACGATATTCATAAAGGAAGACCATGATCATTCCCATCAAGAACGATTTCTCGCTGTCTTCAGAAACCATCTTGAGTTCAACCACAGTAGGTCGACCAAACAATGTTTCCATGGGAATAGAACGGCGCGTATTGAGCATTTGCCCCTTACCGCCAATCAGCAATGAACCGATTCTGGCTTTCAGCGCAGCTTGTACGTCAGGTCCGATTCTTTCTGAATAACCGAATGACTCGGTGATCGGTTCGATAATTTCGTAGAGATCTTTCATGGTCGGATAGATTTCCGGCGGGCAATCCGGATCACCAAGATTGACTCCCGGAGGCAATCTGCGACACTTGTTTTGCACCAGATCCCAGCCTCTGACCGAGTAAATCGAGTTGAGAGCTTTTTCCAATACTTGAGGCATTGGAGAATACATTTCAAAACTAGCGTTGAAAACTGACTTCAAAGCGTCAAGGTGCGTTTGTACTTTTACGCCTTTCATAATTTCGAACGGATTGAGCCTGAACGGTGACACCGTTTCGTCGCCCAGTGAGAACGCCTGTCCGACCCCCTTAAATGTTTCGGACATAAGCATCATGTGCCGGTATTCAGATTTCGCCGGCTCGCACACCATGAATGGTATTTTGAACTTCCATAGTTGACCGAGCAAGTAGAAACACGTGTTGGTTTTACCGCCGCCGGTTACTCCGCAGACGATTGTGTGTTTTTGCATCGCGTCTACGTCGATGTAATACAGGTTGCCCGTGTCAACACCGCGATCAAGGATGTTTCCGATAGCAATAATCCGCACTGGATCTTTGGGGGGAATATTGGCGAGTGAAAACTCCGCAGAGCGCTTGATCCGGAAACCAGGCATTTCACGCTTGGGCAAATGAATGTAAGAGGAAAGAAGTCTCGAATTGAGTGGTGTGAGGAAGCGATAACCCAAAAGCGTTTGAAACGACTCACCCGATCTCTGGTTTTTCACAAGACCGAACTGGGAAACGTGTTCTCGCAGCCCCTTGATCTCGTGTGTACGCAACGGTGTCGGGCGGCTGGTTTCGTCGACATACGTGGCTTGAATGAGCGATTGCAGTCGCGCAAAAACAGAGCGGTCGGGCGCAAAGAAATATGTTCCCACCTGCCAGCTGCCGATTGCCGTGCCGAGCTGAATGTGCTTCAGGTAAGCATCTTGCAATTCCAGATAGTACTTGATGCGGCGTTTCTTTTCCGGGTCTTCGTTTTCTTGAGCGCGCTGAATCTGATCTACTACGTGAAACTCTTCCTTGGTGACATATGCTTTGGGAATGGGCGCGGCCAGCACCATCATGCCAAAGTCTTTGCCCTGCAATCCGCTGGCAAGCCGTTCTATTTGCTCTGATTCCATGGTATCGCCGGCGGTAGACTTCAGGGCGGGTATGCCGGTGATGATTCCTGTATGTGTGGCCAGCGGTGCCACCATTGCTTTCATTTGCTCGAGTGTGAATGGATCTTTGTAGATGTCCACACCGTTGTACACACTGTGAAGGATAGACTTCATCGTGTTGAATGAGATGTTGGTTGCATCGCCGTCGCTGCCTTCGCCTTGAGAAGCGATCGAAGCACCCATGTAATACTGGACACCGGTTTTGTCGCCCAAGATCAGGAATGCGAGATAGGCCTTTTGGCTGTGCATACCGGTAAGCGCATCTTCCATCAAGTACATGCGCTTGGGACCCTGATTGGGATCTTGTTGCTGCTGCGGCTGTTGTTTTGCTTGCTGTTTTTCGCCCTCGATGTCCCAGGA
>JAYRNY010000358.1:0-2950 GCA_041911975.1 bacterium
AGATCAATCCGGTATATTAAAAGGTTACTGTAGCCGGCGCGAGCAAAGCCGGCTGGGGCACAGTTTTTAGACTGTATGTCTTCAAGGAGCAACCAAATCATGGAAGATCTGGCCGGCATGCTGCCCAAGGCGGAACTGCACCTTCACATCGAGGGCACCTTCGAGCCGGAACTCATCTTTTCAATTGCTGAGCGCAACAAAATCAAGGTGCCGTTTGCGTCAGTGGAAGCGCTCAGGGCCGCTTACGAGTTTCAAGACTTGCAGTCTTTTCTCGACCTCTACTACTTGGGTATGAACGTTTTGCAAACGGAGCAAGATTTTCACGATCTGGCCCTTGCCTATTTTGAAAAGGCACATGCGCAAAACGTTGTGCATGCCGAAATCTTTTTTGACCCGCAAGCACATACAAAGCGCGGTGTCCCGTTCGACGTCGTCATTGAAGGGCTGGCCAAGGCGGCAAAAGATAGCGAAGCAAAATACGGCATCACAAGCAAACTGATTATGTGCTTTTTGCGCGACCAGAGTGCCGAATCAGCAATGAACACTCTCGACGGCGCGCTCAAATACGGCGATCGCATCGTTGCTGTTGGACTTGACTCGGCGGAAGTGGGCAACCCGCCGCAAAAATTCAAAGAAGTGTTCGACAAGGCACGCGCCAATGGCTGGCTCACCGTCGCACATGCTGGAGAAGAAGGTCCCCCAGAATACGTATGGGAGGCTCTCAACATTCTAAAAGTGCGGCGCATCGACCACGGTGTGAGAAGCCTTGAAAATCCTGAGTTAACCAGACATTTAGTCGAAGAGCAAATACCTCTTACAGTCTGCCCGCTCTCCAATGTACGCCTCAAGGTTTTCTCGCAGCTAAGACAGCACAATTTGAAAAAAATGCTCGAGCTGGGCATTAGGGCAACCGTTAATTCCGATGACCCTGCGTACTTCGGAGGCTATGTTTCAGACAATTTCCGCGCTGTACAAAGTGCTCTCGATCTCAATCGAGAAGAATTGGAAGCGCTGGCGCGCAATTCCTTCCATGCATCATTTATAACCGACGGTGAAAAAGCCAAGTATCTGGCGATGGTCGACGATGCGATGAATCACTGGCGCGAAGTGCAGTACGGCGGCTGCTGCCAACATGATTGAATTATCTAATTGATTCAAGTGGTTTGATTGATTTGACTGATTTGCATACCCTGATCTACTTGAAGTAATGTGTTTCACTCGGGCGACCATTCAGGACTGACAGGCTCTATCAAAGGAAAGACCGGCAAACATGGATGAAGAAAATCCGATTCTCAGAGCAGGAAGCAGCGTAAAGTGCCGGGTTTGCTCGCCCGAGCCGGGAGGCTATCACGTAAAGCTGGTGCCCAGCGGCATTGACGGCTATCTTCCCTGCCAAGAAGAGTTGAATGAAGGTCAGGTGGTCCCGGCCACATTCGTGTGCATGAGCAAAGACCAGGCTCTGATGACATTTGCTTTCCGCATCGGCACGACCGAGCGCGTGCAAATGGGATTGCCCAGCGAGCCGGAAACAGCGTTTGCCGTTTGGGCGGATTCGCACCCCCGCACATACAAGCTTAGAAGAGCCATCGACATCGTCATGCCGCCAATCAGCAGCGCTTCGGTAAATCCGTTGCGGTCCGGTGATTACGACATCGGCAAGTTAATAACCGACCTGGAAGAAGGCAAACTGACCGGCTGCGTAAAAATGATCTGCGATGAGCGGCTCTCACGGGGCGCTCTGCTGCTGTACCGTGGTCGCGCCGTCGGCTGTATTTATGGCAAGAAGCCAATGGTTGAGCCATATCCGATCGAGTCAGCCATTCAGATGCTTTTGCTTGACAGCTTTTTGCCTGAGACAAAACTGACTGTCTACGACCTTCCCGATGAAGTAATTTTGTCCATGTCTGCGATGTTCCTCGGGGTTCCGCTTCTAGAGAAGGATATTAAGGACCAGAAGAAACTGAAAGCTCTCATCAAGCCGCTCAAGAAAGACACGGCCATCCTCACAGCCACCGCTGCCAATGAAATGTGCCTGGCTTTCCTTCATGAAGGCGAGGTCTTCGGCTCTTTCCATGTGGACGAACAGAAATTCTCGGATCAAGCCGCCGTATTCGACGAGGTCATGGATAAGGCTGCCGACAGTAAAGTGGAAATTTCCATGCTTCCTTCTGAAATGACAACCGACAAGGTCTTATTCGGCTACGGACTGTCGACCACCCTGGAGACAATGAAGGGGCAGGCGCCAATTGAGATGTAATAGGCAGGCCGGCAAAGTTGCTAAGAATCTCGGCAAGTAGGAGCCGAGCCGGAACTTTGCATATAAGGATATGCTCTTATCGAGCGTAAAAGGCAGAGGGCAATTTGGGCGGCGTCAACCTTAATAAATCAGCTTACTAAATAAAAGCTTGCATTACTGAAATTGAGCTTCTAGCTGGTGTATCACAAAGGAAGTAAACGTCTCGTCCAAGGGAGTCAACTATGGGTAAGGCTGTAGGAATAGATCTCGGCACAACAAACTCAGTCGTAGCGGTGATGGAAGGCGGTAAGCCTACCGTTATCGCCAATACGGAAGGTTTGAGAACGACCCCCTCGGTAGTCGCGCACTCGAAAACAGGCGAACGCCTGGTCGGCCAACTGGCTCGCCGGCAAGCAGTTGTCAATCCGCAGAATACCGTCTATTCAATCAAGCGGTTTATCGGTCGCCGTTTCAACGAAGTGGAGTCGGAGCGCAAAATCGTCTCCTACAAAGTTAAGGAAGGCCCGGACGGCGGTTGCAAGGTTGCTATTCAGGGCAAGGACTACAGCCCTGAAGAAATCTCAGCCATGGTTCTTGTTAAAATGAAAGAAATTGCTGAGTCCTACACCGGAAAGAAGATCAAAAACGCTATCGTTACTGTCCCTGCCTATTTCGATAACTCTCAAAGACAATCCACCAAAGACGCTGGTGTTA
>JAYRNY010000359.1:0-5319 GCA_041911975.1 bacterium
CCAGCGGTGTGCCAAACCCAAATCGCCTGGTGATAAAAAGCGTCGGTGTTTACGACCAAGCGACACTCGTCGGTCGCTTCTATCTGTCGAATTCCGGCAAGATTTTTATGATCGACAAATATCGCGCCAATGCCTCGATTGAACGTACTTACGTCCAGTCGAACGGCGACATCACACAGATTGAGCAAATCACCGCGGGAGGCAGCGCGTCGCAATACGACTTCGACGGTAATTTCGGCAAAGCGCCGCCGCTCGACAGTCGTTTTCGTGTGCCCATGCCCGACCGCACTGTTCCATTCAAAGCGTTTGAAGCCGCTGAAAAAGCGCTTCAAGGCGCGCAGTGAAAGAGAAAGGAATTCAACATGCATGACATTCAAAGCATGTTTGGAGGTATCTCCGATTTCGTCACTGCCCTGTGGACAGTGCGTTTTCTAGCAAAGAGCATGCTTGCTCTTTGTCTGGTATCAGTCGGCTTGACGTTGATAAGGCGCTGGCGACAGCCGGCCGAGCTTGTTACGTCACTGTCGATTCAAAAGAATCTGCCGCGCTTTTCGGCTTTTGGAATGGCTTCGCAAACCCTCTTTCTGTTGGCGATGGTTTTCACAAACCTCTGGCTGGCCGAGCCCGTCATCCCTGTTTTGCATGAGACGACGACAAAAGAGACGCGCGATATCTTCATCGCTGTGGACAAGTCCGGCTCTATGGACATGCCCATACTCGATGTGGAAGGCAATTCTGAAGGACGAAAGATCGATGCTGCTGCCCAGGCGGTGAAATTTTTCGTCGAGCGAAGAACGGGAGACCGAGTCGGTCTTGCTGTCTTCGATGACAACACCTACATGCACTGGCCGATGACCGACAACCTGCAGACCATACTGAAGAAGGCCGATTTGATCGCGTCTTATGCAGGTGGCGGCACCAATTTCGAGTCTCCTACCGGACCGATCCAGACTGCTATCAATCACTGGAGAGAGTACGGCAAGGCGAAGTCGAAGGTGCTGATCATGGTCAGCGACGGCGAAGCTCCCATCGGCGAAGAGCGGATGATCGAGCTTACCAATCAGATGAAAGAGCTGGGCGGAAAAATCTATCTGATTGGCGTGGGCGAAACCTGGACGGACCCGGCGAAAGCCGATCAAACTCAGGTGCAGGCGATCAAGAAATTGGTCGCGAATTTGAACGGCAGGATTTTTGCAGCCGCAGACAAGCAGCAGATGCTCGACGCGGTAAGCACAGTCGATGCTCTGGAAAAGTCGCAAGTAGAAATCGAGGTGACCACCACCTATCGCGACGTGTCGCGCTACTTTGCGCTGGCTGCCTGCCTTTTCTTGCTGCTCTTTGTCGCCAGCGTCGCCCTGACCGGCGAGCGCGCATAAACCTGGGAGCGCCGGCGGCTCGCCGGCACAGGGCGGCAAGAATGCTGCCCCTACAAAGACGGGACGCGGCAATGATTGCCGGACCTCAGTAGTTCCCAGAGCTGAAAGGAAATAGCTATGAAACCAATCAAGCTAGTGAAGGGTTGGTTCGAGTTGGGGGCGCTTGCCAGTTGCCTCTTGCTCGGAGCAATCATGCTTTTCGCCGGATACAAGTTGGAGACGTGGCAGTCACCGCAAATCCGGCTGTACAACGAAGGATTGGGTCTGTACGAACAGGCTCTCCATGATGAGATGAATATAGACGCAGCCATTCTGGCATTAGATCAAAGTCTCGATGATTACAACGCTTCGGAAAACCGCGGCGTCATCGAGTCCTGGATTTATCCTTCTCGCTCACACGAAGTTGCCGCGCTTGCCTTGAGCAAGAAGGCGGTGCTTCTCTTGCTCAAAGACAAAGCCGATGATGCGGTGCGTGCATTAAAAATGAGCATCGCCATCAATTCCGGCTGCGTCGATCCCGACTTAATCGCCCTGACCATGCCTGATAAGGAGTACACCCAGGAGGATATTGCGCGGCTGGCGACACAAGCTCATGTCGCTATCCACAATCTGGAGATGCTCTTCGGCAAAAAGCCTCAACTTGCAAAAACGCAAGGACAGGGGCAGGGCAAGGGCAAAAACCAGGATCCCGATCAGGCGCCGGGTTCAAAACCTGCACCGGGTGCCGGCAAAACCGGCGACCCGAATGCGATTTGATGGAGCGTGCCATGGATTTTGTAAACACACAATACCTCTGGCTGCTCGCTTCCTTACCGGTTTTCGCTGGTTTGCTGTGGCTAGGATATCGCGTCAGAAAAAGCGCGAGTGAATCCTTCCGCTCTGAGAAATTCCGCAAGAAGGCTGGAGAGAAAACACCCTCCACCTTTGGCGAGATCGCAAACGGCGGCGTGCTCTTGCTCGCAGCCGCTTTGATGATCGTCGCAATTGCCGGACCGTATCAGAAAGACAAGCCGGTGAGAGTGCCTGAAGGTCCGGTCCAAGCCTGTTTCGTCGTCGACGTTTCACGCTCGATGGCGGCAGAGGACTATCGCGACCATATGCCTGCCGATGCCGGGCAGCGCCCCGACCTCGACTCGCCCTGGGGCAATCGCCTGCAAATGGCGAAGTACCAGATCGAGAAGGTCATGCAAACGCTTCCCGGCAATCAGCTCTGCCTGGTGACATACACCGAGCACGGCTTCGCGCAGGCGGTTCTCGATGACGACTTCAATGCCCTGCGCTTTGTCATAAAGCACTGGGTAAATATCGGCACCGCCCCTGGTGACGGTTCCAACTATGCCGACGGCATGCAAGTGGCCATGGATATTTTGACCGGCAAGCCGAGAGCGCAGGTGGAAGGGAAGACGGACGACGTCCGCCCTGCAGATTTGTCTCGAGAAAAACCCTCAAGCACCACAGACAAGGTCAATGATCCGCCCAGGCAGAAGGTGATCATCCTTCTTACTGACGGCGGTTTTACCGGCGGCGCTGATGAAGTGTCCGAGGCGGTAAAACGTCTGAGTGCGGAGAAGATCAAATTGGTTATTGTCGGCATCGGCATGCCGGGCGAGAATGCTATTCCGCTTTACGTCAACGGGCTCCGCAAGGGGCAGATGGAAAAGGATGGAAAAGCGCTGACCACGTCATACGAAGAGGATGCTATCCGCAACCTCAAGTCGCAGACGAACGCCGGTTATTCGCACATCGCACTGGATGCCGAAAGTCAGGTCGTGACTGTTGATTGGATGACTGAGATTTCGGGCTCGAAAGTTGTTTTCGAAAAGCGCATGCTGGACCGTTATCTGGCCGGCACTGCTTATGCCCTCATCGCCATCATGGTTCTGACCGGATTCTTTACCCGCAGGCGCAAACCCAAGTAAAGCGCCTGCATAGATGCAACTTCAACTAGAGAAAGAAAAACAGATGACAAATAAGGTCAATCCCATTGAGGGCCTCCTCCGTGAGGTTCGCAAGGTTATCGTCGGTTATGACGAGATGACGGAGAAGGTGTGCTACACACTCTTTGCTCCGGGCGGACACGTGCTTCTGCAAGCTCTGTGGGGTCTGGCTAAGAGCGTCACGGCTAACGCTTTCGGGCGTGCCATTAAGGGCGCTACCTGGTCACGATTTCAGATGACTCCGGACATGATGCCTGCCGATATCAAAGGCAACCGCGTATACAACCGCGAACTGAACAAATACGAGATCATCAAAGGTCCCGTGTTTGCCAATATCGTCCTGGCGGACGAAGCCAACCGCACCACACCGCAGACTCAGTCTGCGCTTCTTGAGCCTATGGCTGAGAACTCGGTCACGATCGCCGGACAAACATTCCGCGTGCCCGACTTGTTCTGCGTGATCGCCACGCAGAACCCGCGGCAGAGCGAAGGCACCTATCCTCTTCCCGAGCCGCAGTTGGACCGCTTCCTTTTCATGATCGAAATGGGATATGTGTCGCAAGAGAATGAAGCGCGAATGCTGCGCAATCAGAATACGCTCAAAGGCGCCGATCCTTACAAGGACATCGTCCCTCAGGTGTCGGTCGAAGACATTCTGGCATTGCGCGAAGAGATCTCCAGGACGTATGTGTCCGACGCTGCACTCGCCTACATTCTGGCGCTTGTGCGTGGCACTCGTCCTGGTGACGCTCACTTCGACACGATTGTCGCGCGCACCGCCGAAGAAGGAAAGCTCTATCGCGAAGCGATCGAGATCGGCGGCGGTCCACGTGCTGAGCAGTCTCTGCTTGCAGCAGCGAAAATCCGCGCCTATCACATGAACAAGGGCTATGTCCTGCCCGAGCACATTCAGTATGTCTACAAAGACGTCATCCGGCACCGGCTTTTCCTTCACCAGAAAGCGCTTCTGCGCAAGACGGTGACCGTAGATCAGCTGGTTGCAACTGCTCTCAAGGGTACTCCCCTGCTCACCACCGATGAGCGCCACTATGCGCCAGTTGGGGTGGGTTTCCAGGGCGAATAAGTAGATGCCGCTCTAGAAATGGAGAACTCAAATGAAAGCAGAAACTGAACTGGAGATTGAAAACATTCTCCAGCGTGTCGCTTACTGTGCGATTCCCATCGACTGGCGGACGACTAATCTGTCGGCCGGTGTGGGCAGTCGCAAAGGTGTGCGCCGCGGTCCCGGTCTGGACTTTCTCGGCACCGCACTCTTCAAAGAGGGTGACGACGAGCGTCACATCAACTGGGTCGCTACTGCTCAGGGCGCCGACGATGATGAGATCTACAAGACTATCTATCGCCAGCGCAAAGAGCTGAAGGCTCACATCTTCGTGGACATCAGCCTGTCGATGGACTACGGCACGGAGCGTAATACCAAGCGCGGCGTCGCGGCGGAAGTGGCTGCATCGATTCACTATGCTCTGGATAAAACCAGGGACAAGGTGGGTTGCACCATTTTTTCGCGAAACACCGTGCACGAAACGCTGCCTACTCGATCGGCTCGGCAAAGTCTCATTCCCGCTCTGGTGAACATCATCGAGTGTGAAAGAGACGAAGCGCTGCGTCTTGATGCCAAACCCGGAGACGGGCTGGACAAGGCACTGTCGCTTATCCCCAATTCGCGCCAGCTCGTGTTCGTCATCAGTGACTTCTTGAACATGAGTGACGCAGACTGGGATGCTCTCGGCAATCTGGCTGTCGTTCACGACGTCGTCTGCATCTTCGTGCAAGACCGCCGTGAGCGCGAACTGCCTGAGCCGCCGAGCATTCTCGGCAGAATCGGGTTTTTCTTGCGGATCCAAGATCCCAGTGGAGAGAGCAAATGGGTTTGGAACAACGCCAAAACTCGGCGTCAGTGGACGGACAACTGGAAGGCTCATGAAGCCCGCGTTTCCGCTGCCATCGCCGACAGCAATTGCCAATCGCTCATCCTCAGTACCGAG
>JAYRNY010000360.1:0-2614 GCA_041911975.1 bacterium
ATGTTTACTCGCCAGGGTGCAGGTCTTGATGCGAAGAAGAAAAAGCGATTGCGCGAGATCAACGAAAAGCTTGCCGGTATTTTCACGAGCTTCCGTCATAACCAACTATCGGATGAAGAGAAGTACACGCTTGTGCTGGAGAAGGAAGAGGATCTAGCCGGACTCTCGGATAGCCTGCGCGAGGCGGCGGCCGCGCAAGCCGAAGCGCACAAGATGAAAGGCAAATGGGTGATTACGAACACTCGTTCGTCGATGGAGCCGTTCCTGACTTTCTCGACCAGGCGCGATTTGCGCGAGAAAGGGTGGCGTATGTGGACGCGCCGTGGCGATAACAATGACAAGAATGATAACAAGAAGAACATCGGTGAGATTTTGAAACTGCGCACTGAGCGCGCGCGCATTCTCGGCTTCAACACGCATGCAGATTGGAGCCTGGACGATTGCATGGCGAAAACTCCGGACAATGCAATGAAATTGATGCTGCGTGTGTGGAAAGCTTCGACGGATCGAGTCAAAGAGGAAGTGGCCGACATGCAAAAGATTGCCGATGCGGAAGGCTCGAAGATAACGATAGAACCATGGGACTATCGTTTTTACGCGGAGAAAGTACGCAAGGCGAAATTCGATATCGATCAGAATGAAGTGAAACAGTACCTGCAGCTCGATAAGATTCGCGAAGGAATGTTCTGGGCGGCAAAGCAAGTTTACGGACTAGACATGGTGAAGGTGGAAGGGCTGCCCGTCGTGCAGCCTGATGTCACGGTGTACGAAGTGCAGCGTGACGGAAAACAAATCGGGCTCTGGTACTTTGATCCCTATGCGCGCGACGGGAAAAACTCCGGTGCGTGGATGAGCGAATACCGCACCCAGGAAAAGTTCAAAGACAACGTCACGCCGATTGTTTCCAACAACTGCAACTACATGAAAGGTAAAGCCGGCGAACCAACACTGATTTCCTGGGATGACGCAAATACACTGTTTCATGAATTCGGGCATGCTCTTCATGGGCTGCAATCGAACGTAAACTATCCTTCTCTTGCAGGCACGAGTGTGAAGCGCGATTTCGTAGAGTTTCCCAGCCAGGTCAATGAACGCTGGTTGCTGACGCGTGAAGTGCTGAGCAAGTATGCACTTCATTGCAAGACCGGCAAGCCAATTCCGGAAGAACTGATCGCCAAAATCGAAAAGGCAAAAACATTCAATCAAGGTTTCGCCACCACTGAATATTTGGCTTCAGCTATCTACGACATGAAGATTCACCTGGCTGCCACCCCGGATAAAACCATCGAGCCTGATGAATTTGAGAAGACAACGATGGCGGAGATTGGCTGCCCCAAAGAAATCGTCATGCGCCATCGCCCGACAGCCTTCGGGCATATTTTCTCTGATGACGGTTATGCGTCTGGGTATTATTCCTATATTTGGGCGGATACGATGTCGGCTGATGCGTCTGAAGCTTTCATCGAGGCCGGCAGCTTCTACGACCGCAAAACATGTGATCGCTTTCGCGACACTATATTCAGTGTCGGCAACTCCGTCGCGCCGGATGTGGCTTTCCGCAATTTCCGCGGACGCGACGTGGATACGAATGCGCTCATGAGAGATCGTGGATTTCCGGTTGGCTAGCGGCTCGTGACCACCGACGAAAGATCTTGGTGTGGTAATATCTCGACATGAAGCAATTTGCATTTCTTGTCGCGTTATTCTTCACTATTTGCACTACAGCCGGATTTGCTTCCGATGAATTTTGCGATGTGTATGTCGGCAACGACAAAGTATTCGCTGTCTCTAATACGAAAATCCTATCTGCGGTTGAACGAGGTTCGTTGGTCAATGACACCATCCAGGGTGTAATAGAAGATTCAGAAGCGAATTTGGATAACCTGTGCGTCAAAGTCGGTATGGACGGCGTTCCAGTAATTTATCTGAAAGACAAAGTCCTTTGCAGTGTGACAAAAGCTGATGCCGATGAAGCCGGCAAGTTACAAACAAATCTGGCTATTGATTGGTGCGAAAAACTAAGAAAGTACATTACAAAGGCGCGTGAAAAAGAGAAAAAGGAACAGGAAGCTGCGACGGCATCAGCGTCGAGTTCTGGCGTGGCATCCAAATCCGGTACTGCAGTCGAAGCAAAACCAAAAACGCGCAGTTCAGGTTTGAGTGAGCATGCCGTTCTTCTGTTATTCGTCGAAATTACACTCTTGCTGTTTACTTCTCTCCTGTGTGGCGAGATCATGGTGCGGCTTGGGCAGCCCGCTATCATCGGACAGATTCTTGCCGGGCTGCTTTTAGGTCCGACATTCTTTGGCGCTTTGTTTCCGGATCTCTCTTCGCAGCTTTTCCCTCGCGACGGCTCTCAGTCTCGACTCATCGAAGTAATTTCATGGATTGGCGTTTCTTTCCTGCTTATGCTGACAGGCATGGAAACAGACATTGCTATGTTGCGTCGGCTGGGAAAGCCGCTTTTGTGTTTTGGATTGATCGGACTGCTTGGTCCTCTCATTGCGGGCGGGCTGATGTCATTGCTCTTGCCGGAGCAGATGATGGGCGATCTGCATAATAAACTGGCATTTTGTGTTTTTCTGGGCACGGTATTTGCAGCATCTTCGGTTCC
>JAYRNY010000361.1:0-5616 GCA_041911975.1 bacterium
CTCAGCATTTCCGGCTGATCCCAATCTGCCGGTATTCACCTGGCAAAACCTGGGAGGCTGCGTAGACGATTGCGGTGGGCTGGAAGAAATGATCGCCGGCAAAAAAATTTCTGATGTCATCGTCTTCGGGCATTATCGCTGCGAATTCATCGAAATTGGCTTGCGAAGCGATTCCGAAACAAATAGACACCCAGAGAAAATCTATCAAGAAATAATTCGAAGAACCTGCTGCACAAAGGAGGCAATGAAGGAGAGATACGGAGACAAGTTCGACAAACATATCTTCCAACGAGCCGTTGAAGACTATGTTCTCCGGGAACTTGCAAGCCTGTTGAAATTGCCGGTGATTTACAATGCGGCAAATGATGGGAAACTTCGTGCTCACGCATGGATCAATCATGATGACACGATGGAAAACGCCACGTACGATCCGCACACGCAGACGTTTTGGGTATTCCCGGATGATGAAAAACATTAGCGTATTGAATCCCAATTGAAAAGGCTTCTCGAATGAACATCCCGCCGCCAGTAAGGTCCGACGAAAAATACAAAGAATCGCTTATAGAAGTGCAATCGCGCGAGGACATTCCATCTGCGTGGAAAGACACTCCCATTGAGTCATTCATAATGGCTCAAAATTTCGGATGGCCGATCGTTTCGACCGGAAAGGTAGAACTTCTGATTGCCACCTGCATCGAATTCCGCTACGCGTTGCCGGTGCCGAGAATGTACGCATATGTTATTCGACGCGCCAGCGGCAGGGTAATCGGCTCTGAATTCAGCGTCGGATACACTCTGTCGCAAGGCGTCAAATATCTAGTCATGATTGGCCACAACGATTGCGGCATGTCAAAAGTCTACGAAAGGGCACCGGCTGTAATACAAGCTTTCGTAGACCAAGGATGGGATCCTGAGATAGCAGAGGAATATGTCTCAAAACAAGCCAATCGCCATGCTATTTCCGATGAGTTAGAAGCCTTGCGAACTGAGTATATTCGACTGACCAACGTCTTCAGGAAATTGGTCATTGCACCGCTGTTCGTCTGCCTGCACGACAGCCGGCTGTACATTCCGAAGTGGTACGCCCAAGAGCAAAGCAACGCACCACAAGGATCGCCAGTACCGCCCGAACTTATCAAAAATCTTCCATAAGAGGACGTAATGGGAACCAGGAAACAGTAATAGCCCCCCAATCACCTTCCAGGTGGTGCACGTAAATGAAAATCTTGATAGTAGTTTGACAGGAGTTTAAAAGAACACATTCGGAGCGGTAAACACTCCCACGTCCCGCCGCTTGCGATGTGTTTCTTTATTCACGCAAAGACAATCGAAAGCATGAACGCGAGAGCATTTCCCTTGGCAGCCAAGGTTTGCCAGAGCGATATGGACGTTAACTACCAGCAGGGGACTAGAACACTATTGACAGCAGCAAGCAATAGACACAAACACAGGCCCATGCCGGACAAACTCGTCAATTTCAAAGCTGAGTTTTTCAAGGCGCTCGCCAATCCCCTGCGGATAAGAATCCTCGATGAACTGAGAGAGGAAGAATTGACCGTCTCGGAGATACGCGACCGTCTGGATGTCGAGCTTCCAAATATCTCGCAGCAATTGGCTGTTTTGCGTTCAAAGAATCTGGTCGCCGGAAGAAAGCAAGGCAACAACATATATTATTCTTGCAGCGATCCAACTGTCTTTCGCTTGCTTGATGTGGCGAAAGAGATTTTCAACAATCACTTGATCGATCTGCAAAAAACACTGAACGAGCTTTAGATCCGCCGTCTTGTTTTCTTACCTTACTTCAACTGCTCTCTGAAGCGCGTCGAGCTCTGCCAGAGAAGAACGATCGCGAATACAGCCAGCGCCAAGACGTCACGCCAGATTTCCTCAAAACCTGCGCCTTTCAGCAAAATCGCACGCACGCAACTGCAGTAATATCGCAATGGGTCCAGCAAAGACAACCACTGGAAGAACTGCGGCATGCTTTCCAATGGAGAGATAGCACCAGAGAGTTGAATAACAGGAAGGTTTACGAAAAACGATGTGAGAAGAGTTTGTCTCTGATTCTCGCTAATGGCGGCAAGAAAAATACCAATTGAGATTCCAACGATAATGTAGAGAAGTGAAACACTGAAGAAAACGAGCAGATTGCCTCGGAATGGGACGTGAAACAGGAAAGTGCTGAACATGAGGCTAACGGAAACATTGACGAGCAGAAGCACCGATAGAGGAATTATTTTCGCAGTCAAAATCTGGAGAGAGCTGACTGGCGTCATCAAAAGCTGCTCGAGAGTGCCGGAGTCTTTTTCGCGCACGACAGCAGCACTGGAAACCAGTGTGCTGACGAGGTTCAAAACAAGAGCGATCACACCCGGCACAAAGAACCAATTACTGACTAGACCCTGGTTATATACAAAACTGACTTTCGGCGCGGCACGCTGGAATGGCATTTGCGATCCGGTGCGAATCAGGCGATCATAAGTCATCACGATCTGGTTTATGTATGCACTGGCAATGCCTGCCGTGTTCGCATCTACACCATCGAGAAGCACTTGAATATCCGTTACTTTCTTCGACTTGAAATTGCGTTCTAACTCAGGGGGAATAACGACGCCTACATCGAGCTTGCCGCCTCTCACTCTTGCCGAAAGAGCCTGTTCGCTGCCGCCCGCATCGAGGACATCAAACACACCGTTCTCAGTAAGAGAAGAAATGAAACCGCGGCTGGCAGGCGAAGCCGAATGATCGATGATGCCCATGCGCAGATGATTTACATCGGGACTGAGCGCATATCCATAAATGCACAACTGGATCAAGGGCATGAGAAAGAGGATGAAAATCAACTGCCTGTCCCGCATGATCTGGCGCATTTCCTTACGAGCCAGCGCGCCCAATCGTGTCGTCTTAACAAAAGGTCCAATAGGCATGATCAAAAATCCGTTTGCATTATCAGGTTTCCACTTGCACTACTAGGCGTCCAATTGCATTTTGCGAAGTACACGGCTGGCTATAAGGTAAAACGCGACCGCACACAAGGTGAGATAGATTGGAATTTGAATCTGGCTCAGAGCATCGCTTCCCCGCACAAAGGCGTTTCTTGAAGCTTCAACAAAGTAACGAGCGGGCACCACATAAGAGATCAACGAAAGCGGCCAGGTAATGTTTCGTACCGGATAAATGAACCCGGAGAGTAAGAGCGCCGTCGTAAAACCAGCAGTTGCTACCATTTGAACGGCCGCACTCTGTGTTCGCGCTCGAGCGCCCATCAAAAGCCCGAACAACACGGCGCTGAAAATAAACACCGACAGTGACAGAAGATAGACCGGAATGTTTCCAACCAGCCGAATGCCGAAGAGAACAATCGCAAGTGTCAACATCATAGTCGCCTGCACCATGCCAACCAGCCAGTATGCCAGTGCTTTGCCTGCTACGAGCTGAAAAGAAGTGATAGAGGACGTGAAGAGTTGCAGCATCGTGCCGTACTCGCGCTCTCGAGCCATGGCTAGTGCGGCTAGAAGACACGGAAAGATCCAGAGATTTATCGCGACAGCACCGGGCGCCACATACAGAGCTTCCTTTCGCCCGGGGTTAAACCACAGGCGCACTTCAGTTTTCAACAGAGTTTTTTCATCGGCAGAATTGAGATGGTGCGAACGAACAAAATACTGCGTCGTCGCCAGTATGCTGTTTTTGACTACACGGGCATTATTTACATCGGTACCGTCCACGAGGACTTGAACATCGGCAGAAATGTTTTCCCTGATTTTGCGCGAGAACTCGGGTGGTATTACGACAGCCGCCTTTGCTCTGTCCAGATCAAGTTGTTTCATAGCATCGCCCGGAGTCCATTGAACCAGTTTCAACTGACCGTTATTGAACAAAGTATCAATGTAGTCGCGACTGAGGGGGCTATTGTCTAGATTCTGCAAAGCTATAGGAATATCTTTGGCTTCCAATCTGGTGGCATAGCCGTAAAGAAGTAGTGCCACCATGGGCAAGAAAAATGCCAGCGCCAGGGTCAGCCGGTCACGCCTGAATTGCGCGAGTTCCTTCATGCATTGAGCCCAGATCCTTTTCATGCGCGAATCCTCTCACTCTTTGTTGAAATGCAGGCGAGCCGCCGGCGCTTCCAGACCATCATGCTGCTTTCCCTCCTGCACCATTTGTGATGGCTGCGCGTTTGACAATCGATATGAACGAATCTTCGAGACTGAAAGGCAGTGGTCTTGCTTCGACGACTTCGATACCGGCGCTTTTAGCGGCGTTTATTATCTGCGGAAGTTCCGCCTCCGGATTGTCAACCACGACATGCAGAGAGTCAGCGAAAACAGAAACGCGCCACGGTTCAATTATCGTGCGCAGAAGTTCGTAGGCAGCCTGCTGCTTGGAAAAACGAATTTCCAGCAATTGTCCCGGCTGGCTTTCCTTGATACCGCTGGGCGATCCTTCCGCGACCAATGCACCGGCGACCATAAATCCAAGTTCGCTGCAATGCTCAGCCTCTTCAAGGAAGTGGGTGGTTACGAGGACGGCACTACCACCGGATGCAAACTCCCTGATCATCCGCCACATTTCTCTGCGAGCCAGTGGATCGACGCCTGATGTCGGCTCGTCCAGGAATAGCACTTCGGGCTGATGCATGACTGCGGCGCCAAAAGCAAGTCGCTGTTTCCACCCACCAGGCAAACGCCCAGTCAGCATACCTTCCTGGCCTTTCAGCCCGGAATTGGCAAGCACCCAGTTAATTCTTTCAGTCTTCAGCGAGTTTTTCACCTGATAAACTCCGCAGTAAAATTCGAGATTCTCCAAAATGGTCAAGTCATCATAGAGAGTAAACTTCTGACTCATATATCCAAGACGCTGTCTGAGCAAAGGGCTTCTAAGATTGCTCTTGGCTCCGCAAAGAACCATGTCGCCGCTTGTCGGCTTTATCAATCCGCACAACATCTTGATAGTCGTAGTTTTGCCCGCACCATTGGCACCAAGCAGACCATAGATTTCACCGTACTTGACAGAAAGGCTTACGTTATCGACCGCCTTGAAATCACCAAATATCTTGAAGATATTGCGCGCTGCGATTGCTTCCTCATCAGCCGGTTTCGCCGGCTTTTCCACAACTGGATAGCAAGTTTCGTTATCGACGTGGACCTTCCCTTTCAGGCGGTTAACGAAGACATTTTCCAGCGTCGGTCCTTGAACCACTATCTCTAATTCCTGAGCCTCAGGATTTACAGAGGCGTCAGTTCCAGCGCTGCGAATCAGCGCTTCTGTCTCTTCCGGTTTTGCCGTAAGCACATCCAGACGATCTCCAAATGCTTGAATATCATTGATCGAATCTGAGGCGCCAGGCATAGACCAGAGCTTGCTTTCCATAGCCTCCAGCTTGCCGCCGCGCACTTCCAGGCGCTTCATCTTCAGACCCGCTTTCAACTCGGGCACAGAGCCTATCTCCTGGATTTCGCCCTCGTGCATAAGGATGAGACGATTGCATCGCTCCGCTTCGTCGAGATAAGGAGTCGCTACAGCGACCGACACACCATCACCGACGACAGTAGCCAGCAGATCCCAGAACTCACGACGCGAGACAGGATCAACACCGGTTGTCGGCTCGTCCAG
>JAYRNY010000362.1:0-3581 GCA_041911975.1 bacterium
CATACTTGCAACAAGCAGCTTCTCAAGGGAATGTGCGGGCTTTCTATAACATCGCGCTCTGCCACCAGCGGCAGGGAAATAAGGATATGGCGACGCAGATGTATGAACACATCAGGCAAACGTGGCCGCGATCTGTCGAGGCGCGTTATGCAGTTCAGTATCTGAATAAAGTTCCTGACAATCCGTACAAAGGCGCACCGCCGGATGCTGAGACAGCGCCTGAAAAACCGAAGATTGCGCCCACGGATCTCAAAGGCAACGTGTTGCCCATGGACGCCCGCATACCCTATCAAAAGAGGGTTGGGCACATGTGGGTGAGAGCCAAAGTAAATGGCAAGTGGATCGACATAATTTTTGACACGGGTGCCGCTTATTCCACCATCAGCGTCACTGACTTCCCGGATGTATTTTCTCAAGACGAGTACATAAAAGGAGAGGAAATTGAGGTAATGCGCCCGCACGGACTAAATACTCAAAAGATGGTTGAAGGTGAGATCAGCGTCGATAGGATAACCAGGAAGTGCAAAATCTTACTCAGTCTTGAGACGGGCGTCAGTCTGATCGGGGGAAACTTTTTCAAAGAATATTCGTATGAAGTGGACGACTTTTACATCAGGCTGTCGAGAGCACCTCTGAAAGTTCCTGTGGCTTCTTCCGGTAGCGACGGAAAAGTTCAGAAGGATAAGTACTCAGTTCCGTACCAAGATTACAGCAACTGCATGATGGTCGAGATGATATTGAACGGACAAAAGATCGATGTATTGTTCGACACAGGTTGCGCGCCTGATGGTCTCGTTATTCCAAGGCATCTTGTGGAAGAACTCAAAATTCGCAAGCGTACCGATGGTTATTATTCTGCAGACAGTGTGGTGTTCGGGCCAATCGCAAAACGCGATATAAAGGTCTATCCTGTTGATGGTGGCAGCCTGCTCTTGATTGGTCCACACTTCTTTGGCGACCGTCGGTACACTGTCGATCGTGTCAACAAAGTGATCAGGTTTCAGTATTAGCGATGGTCGGCACATTACATCGTGGCGATATCTGGCATCATCCGAAACATTGAGGCATGCAAAATCTGTGCAATTGCACCTTTCCTTGGTGAGCACCGATAGCTAGGATATAGACACCCCGAATTCCGGCATCGACACTGAAACCGGACTCCATAGAAGAACCTGAGACAAATTGTCAGATCGCTCGGCGCCTCCAAATGCAGCGCTGGAATTGAGCTGAGCGACTAGATATTCGGAGGCGTTTATGAAAGAAGAACTTATTTGGGCGCTGGCATTTGACTATCCTCACGTATACATCGGCACACGCAGAAAGTATGAAAGCGCAAGCTTTCAAGGCATTGTTTGCGGAGACGGTTGGGAGCCGCTAGTGAGATGGTTGTCTGCTGCTATCGAAAGACTGATCGAGAAAGAACCTGCCGATGAGCGTGAATTTTATCGCTGCATCGAAGTTAGAGAACGCTTTGGTGGGCTGGAATTTTACATGAACGATGCCACACCGGAGATGGCAAAGTTGGTGCGTATTGCTGTCTCTGAAAGCTTTAAAATCTGTGAGTTCTGCGGCAACCCTGGAACTTTGAGACAAGACGGAAGACGCGGCGCAAAAACCCTTTGCGATGGATGCCGCGGCAAAGTAGTCGTTCTTCCGGTTGCCGCGCAAGTCCCAACGCCGCACGTTTAAAATCGTGGGACGCATTGCAGCGCCCTCCTGGGAGCGCCGGCGGTTTCATCAATTGGGAACCGCATGAGGCTCCTGGGACATCGGGCGGCATTTATGCCGCCCCTACAGTTGGGTGCGACGTAAATGTGTGTTCTAATTAGAACCGGGCGGGGCCATGCGTCGCCCCTACGCGGAACCTTGCCGCCTGATCGGAGAAGTTAATTTGGATTTCTTGCAGGAAGTTGCGCATCGTCCATATCCGCTGTCGAAGGCACCGTATGTGATGTCGCAGGTGTGGCGCAATTTGCTTTTTGCTCACTGGCGTGTGCCTCGAGATGTTCTGCAAAAACTTATTCCGGAGCCGCTTGAGGTGGACGTTTTTGACGGTTCTGCTTGGGTCGGTGTAGTGCCGTTTCGCATGTGCGAGATTCGCGGGCGGCTGATGCCGTTTCACATCGATTTTCTGGAATTGAATGTGCGGACATACGTCAAATTCGGCGAAAGACATGGCGTTTATTTCTTCAGCCTGGATGCGGATCACTCGCTTTCCGTGTGGGGGGCTCGCACGTTTTACGGATTGCCTTACTACAGAGCGAAGATGAGTTATGAGAACAAGAACGGAGTGATTAAGTATTCTTCGAAGCGCCTGGGTGCGGGAAGTTCGGCGGAATTCTCCGCCGAATATGAGCCGACAGGTCAGGCAGAGATCGCTGAGCCTGGAACATTGCCGTATTTTCTGACGGAGCGATATTGCCTGATGATTGCACAAGGTGGAGTGGTTCACCGCACAGACATTCACCATGCTCCATGGCGTCTGGCACCCGTGCGTGCTTCGATTGCGGCGAACACTATGCATGAACCGCTTGGTTTGAGTTTTGATTCTGCTCCTGACTCGCTGCTGTATGCCGATGAGATGAAAATGGTCAACTGGTTGCCCTGCCGGGAGAGTCCATAGCCAAAATCAAAACTCACTTCCGGTGGTACATATATTTAGGCCTAGATCACCCGGAGAGACCAGTCATAACGTCAGAACCAAAACTGCCTGCTAGCGGAAAGCCCCGAGCTTCAGCCATAGAATCATGGATGAAAGAGTCTGGCACGGACATTCATGAAATCGAATACACTCACCAGACGGAAGAGGGTTTCATGGCTGCCTTCTTCAAATTTCTTGATTCGTCATTCGACAGAAAGAAGGCTGATCCGGGCAACGCAATCATCCTGAGCCTGTTCTTTCTCGGCTTGCTCGTGGTCTTCCCTGTCCAGACAGTATGCTTTGGAGCTGGCTCATTGGCTCTGCTTGGTCTTCTGCTTCTAAGCTCAGGCTTGTTTTCTAATTATCCAATTATCACTTCGCAAGAAGGGATCACGTGGTCACCGCTGCACGCTCTCAGTTTGCATGGGAAATTCAAGAGACCCTGGAGCGATATCAAAGCTGTTGAATTTGCTTATGGTCGCCACATATCAAACACGCCGGACTGCATTTACATCGCCTACAAAGACGGTTGTGACGTTCAATTACGCATTGCCGGATTTACCAAAAAGAACCTGGAGTTATTGTTGCTCATGATTCGCAACCGCTGCCCGGATGCGCGGTGGTTGCCGGAAGATCAGCGATTGAGGATAAATCTCTCGCTGTCCAATGCGCCGACGAGCCAGCTCTCTTTCACTGGATTGTGGCTCGATGAGATAGGCTCCAGGCTTGGCAGCACCGCTTTTGTTCCTCTGGATCCAGGCTCCCTGCTCCAGGACGGTCGCATCAAAGTGGTTGGTCAAATTGCTTTGGGAGGTCTTTCGGCTATATATCTCGCTCAGACCGATGACAAAAAAATGTGTGTGTTGAAAGAGTCGGTAGTGCCATTTTCATCGGAAGACGAGGCACGCAAGGTTGCTCTGGAATTGTTTAAGCGCGAAGC
>JAYRNY010000363.1:0-2336 GCA_041911975.1 bacterium
AAGTTAAAGTGAATAAAACAAAAACATAAACTTGCGCCAACCATAGCCTGAAGGCTTTCACTCAGAATCATAATATTGGGTCGAAACTTTTATATGCCAGTCTTTGCCAGGCGTAAAAAGATTTCAAAGGGTTCCAGGGACCGGATTTGCCAGTTAACAAAAACCATCAGCCAGAAGGAACTGGAGACGCAATCGGGCAAGGAGCCCGGATCGGTCTCTTTGATTCCGGGCTGGGCGGATTATCAGTCCTTCGACAGCTGTCCTCCCGCCTGGGAGCCGCCGCCCATTCCTTCGTATACGTGGGCGACACGGCGAGATGCCCGTACGGCGACCGTTCCGCCGGCGAGATATCCAATTTCGTCTCGCAAATAGTCGGCTGGATATCCAATCAAACGGTCGACAGCATTGTCATTGCTTGCAATACAAGTGCTGCTGTTGCTGGCGACGAAGTGAGAAAGACTGCCAATGTTCCAGTCATCGACTTGATCGGTGTCACTGCTGATTTCGTTACAGCCAATTTCAATCGCATTGGCGTAATCGCCACTTCCACGACTGTTAAGCGCAAAGCGTTTTCCAAGGCGATTCACGAAAGAGCTTCGCACAAGCATGTAATTGAGATCGCCTGCCCTGATCTGGTACCGCTTATCGAGCGCGGTTTGAGCGAATCGAAGGAAATGGATGCGGCGCTGAAAAAGTATGCCGACAAGTTGCTGAAGGACAATGCCGAATCCGTCATTCTTGGCTGCACTCACTTTCCTTTTGTTGATGCGGCTCTTACACGCCTTCTTCAGGGAAGAATTGAGTTGATCGATCCGGCTGTGCTCCTGGCCGATTCCATCGCCCAATCGATTTCTAATGCTGATTTGCAAACACCAATCGCTTCAAATATCGAAGTGAGGGCGAATGCATATACAAATAACGGAGCGAAAATTTCCCGCTCGCACATATATACAACCGGCGATCCATCACGTTTTCGCGAGACAGCTAAAATCTGCCTAGGTTATTCGCTCGACACCGTAAACGGTATTACAGTAGACGAGTTGGCCATGACACCAGCAATTACGCTGGTAGAACATGCAAGTGTAAATCTGGCCAATACTGTGACTCCAAATATGGTGCCGGCTACAACATGACCCAGCAACTTTCACTTGGAACGCCAGCTCTTACAGTTTTAACGTCACTCGAAGAAGCATCTCAGGCTGCAGCAGTGTGTCAAGCGTGCCGCCTTTGCGAGACACGCCAAAACGTCGTTTTCTTTGACGGCAACCCGCAGGCAAAACTGATGATAATTGGCGAAGGCCCCGGACAGAGGGAAGACGAGTTGGGCTTGCCATTTGTTGGACGCGCCGGTCAACTATTAGACAAAATTCTCGCTTCCGTAAACATTGATCGCAATAAAGATACTTATATATGCAATATGGTGAAGTGCCGCCCTCCAGGCAACAGGGTTCCCGGCAAAGATGAGATGGAAGCCTGCCGATCATTTCTTGAAGCTCAGATTGAATTTGTTAAACCAAAATTGATCGTATTGGCTGGATCGACCGCTGTGCAGGGAGTTTTGCAGGTTAAGGATCCGATAAGTCGTATTCGCGGTAAATGGTTCGACTTCAAAAACGGTGCTAAAGTAATGCCCGTATTTCACCCCTCCTTTCTTCTGAGAAACGAATCGAGAGAGGTCGGAAGTCCCAAATGGCTGATGTGGCAAGACATCAAGGAAATACGAAGAGCGTTGGACGCCCTCGATAATTGATCCAAATCGCCAATAGCTAAAAGCGATTATTTAAGAGCGATCATTTAGATTTCGAAGTCAAAGCCGGTGCGCTTAGACATCCAAGCTTAGAGGATTCAATGGGTAAGAAAGCGGATACCTTTTACGGCGATTCACTGACGCATGAGCTGGTGGAAGCCGTCAATAACGATTTTGGACGCGCGGTGCTCAAACTCCCCAACCAGGGGCGTGGAGAAGTGCGTGACGAAGTCTTCGTTTATTTTTCTGCTGTGGCTATGCAACAGGTCAATGCCATGTCTACAAAACACGGCATTGAGGACACCGATGCGCTTCACGAGATTTATCAATTGACCAGAGCCAACCTCATTCATGGTTTCCGTCTCGGAAAAGATATGAAGGGCGGCACCTGGGAGCCAAGTTAGTCCCCTTCTGAAAGAAAAACAGCAAAGAGTCTAGCCACACAGAGGCTAAATGGCCGGGTCGATTCATATGATCGCAGTTTAATTTGCCGTCCTGAAGTGTATCTAATCCAGCTAGAGAGTTATGATTCACCTATCGAGGAAATTCTTGAGGGTGCTCGACTGCATTCGGCTCAGTTGCATTTGCC
>JAYRNY010000364.1:0-5376 GCA_041911975.1 bacterium
CCTATTGCCATGTGAACAGCCTCCTTACCCGGGCGTCATGTTCTAGTTTCGAGGACCAGATTACCAGTCTAAGCTCTAATAGTACCCGCTAGTGCCAGGGCGTGCCACATGGTAAACCCTGACCTTCACATCGGTAAGTTTTCAGTGGTTGGCCTAGCTGCGCTAGATCCCGAATTTGGCGGGTTTCCGGGCACTAGTAGCAGAAACACACCCGCCTGCGCGAGCGTAGCTATATAAGCCCTGGCTAAGACTATGAATCCATGGGCCTCTGAGGGTTTCAGCCTGTTGAATTTGTCAAGTGGTGCTTGTTAGTTTCAAGATCCCATTTCTTTTACATCACAGGAGTTGAAAACACAGACCTAGCGCGTTCGAAAACCTTTTCGGTCTTCCAATGTTTCGCCTATGGGGGCGAAGGATCCGCACTGTGTGCGAGTCCATGCCAGGAAAGTTGCTGTGGATTTCTCCTCACTCGGTCCAGAGCGTTTGCGCTGACCAGTTTTAGCACAGGCGTTTTGCGCCAGAAAGTAGGAGTTACTATGACAAACATGAAGCTCAACAACGGCCTCTGGGTTCCCCAGCATGCCAATGTCGTTAACCACACGCATCTCGACTGCGTCCTGCGCCACCGTGATGTGGTTCAGTTCGCCGCGCGTGCTGGATTCGAGACCTTCGCCGAACCGTTCCCCGAATTGACCGTCAAGCTCTGGCGCGATGCCGAACTTCTCGCCAAGACGGGACTGAGTTCGGACCGGTCTTTGATCGCCAAGCTGCAGCGTCGCGCTGTTTCCGCGTACCGCGAAGATTGCTTCGCGCGCGGCGGTGACCTGACGGCGTATGTGGCGGCTATCGCCAACCAGCTCGTGCCGCTCATGCAGACGGTCGAGAACATCAAGCTCTTCACCGAGCACTACATCCAGGACCTGATCGCCGACCACACCATCGGTGCTCAGATCCGTTTCGCTCCGCATCTGCACATCGCCGGCGGTCTTTCGCTTGAGGCTGTTGTCGAGGCGGTCGCGGCAGTGACGGCCGACGCTCCCATCCCGATCAAGCTCATCCTCTGCGCCCTGCGTGGTCCGGACGGCGAAGCGAAGAGGAAGGAAGCGAAGGAAGTCGCTGACCTCTGCATCAAGTACAGCGCCCATGTCGGCGCCATGGACCTGGCCGGTGCCGAAGCCCTCTGGGGCGGCGTACCGCAGTGGTGGTGGGTGGAAGCCCTCCGCGCTCGCGAGACATCCGGAGGCCAGTGCGGCATCACGCTGCATCTCGGCGAAGTCCAGCCGGCGACAGCCGAGGAAATCGAACTGCTGAAGGCCAACGGCGTTTTCGTCGTCGGTCACTTCCTGCACAACGATGACCCGGACCTGTACCAGGAATGCTGCCCGCATTCGAACTTGACGCTCAAGGCTCATCCGAGCCTCGCCACCGGCAAGTTCCACTGCCACTCCGTCGGGCGCAAGCTCGCCGAGAAGCAGCACGTCATGCTCTCCACTGACGGCACCACTCTGATCAAGACCAGCATGCGGATGCAGATGTCCCTCGGACGTCGCGCCTTTGGCTGGACTGGAAAGGACCTGCGTCAGCTGAGCCTGAATGCGGTGAACGGCGGCTTCTACGATGAGGCCGACAAGCGAAACATGCGCAAGCAGCTCAAGCTGGCGTATGGCGAGAAGTAATCGCGAAGACAACGCCGAGTAGAAACTATTTTCGCTCACGTTCCGTGCGTGGAAATTTGGTCTAGGAGCGTCGAATTGCGGTGAAACCTGCACGAGTCGATACCGTCAGGTACGGCTCGTCTGTCATTGCTGAATCGGTCAATCGTTTTGCGCGTCTCAAGGGTCGCGCTGAAAGGTGAGCTAGATTCAGGTGAGGCCTTGAGCCTCTGCTGACACGCAAGAGTTATTTGTTCTTGTCAGAACTCGACTGTACCTGTCGCGATGGGCAGTTCATTAGCATCTTCCATACTTGGTGAGGTGCTGATGAACTATCCATCTGCCGCGAGGCAGACGCGCTGTTTGGCGTGTCGCGACAGGAGTTTGCTCGCAGCCGCATGCAATTTTACGCATGCGACTTCATCGCTTGCCTCCACCGGCGGTTCAGGGGCATTGCGATTCAAGTAGGCGGCGGCATGGTTGCCGCTGCGTGGGCTGACTCGAGCGCCGCTGGCTCGAGAAGGCACAAGAGAGGTAAGGAAATATGAAACTGGTCCACAGCCTGGAGATTCTGGGCAACCCGAACCGTGTCGACGAGCAGGTCGCTTGTCCCGGTTGTTCTGCGCGCGCCATGCTCTTCGAGGACGGTTCTGTCCTCTGCATCGCCGAGGGCGGCAAGTGCTACGCGCCGGAGTCGACCGACGGCAAGAAGTGGGAGATGAGGCAGGAGTACGACCGCAAGAACGGCATCACGCCGTCCCAGCGGTTGCTGATTCCCGCTCAGCTCCAGCACGAGCTCAACGACAAGCGGTAAGGAATGGCTGTCCTTGCTTCGAGTCAGTTTAAGTCGTTTCAATGCCGATTGCTTCAAGTAGTTCCAGCGTTCCCCATGGGATTTCGCTGATCAACTGATTGGAGCTCAGGCAAAGGACTGCTTAGGCGGACTGCTGCAAGGACCACTCTCGAGAGCGGCGGGTGAAATTTACCCTTTGCCCGCCGCTCTCATCTTTTTGGTTGATGTTATACTGTAAAGGGTAGTAAGTTATCGGGCGTTTTTGTCTGCAACTGTGAGCCGCAGTCGCTCAGTCTAGCGCGGGGATGCCTTGACTGGGGTGCTGATCTTGGTTTGATTCAAACGTTGTTGTGCAAACAAGAATGCCGTGATGCCTGCTGGATATGCTTGCCGTTCGAGCGTAGATCCCATGTACCAGTTGTAGTCTTTGTCGGCGAATTGCCAGAGTCGCTTATCGGTAGCTTCAACGTGTTTTGCCAAAATCTCCTTGGCTCTTTTAACCGTGTTTTTGTCGGCAAAAGTCGCTTCCTGCGCTGCCCACTTTTCCTCGTATGATTTGAACGTTCTCGATTCGAAATCCTCTGTCCTTTTGGCTGCGTCTGCGGCCATTTGTTTGAGTTCGCTGGGAATTTTTCTAAAACCGTATTTCTCGGCTACTGCGCGTGGGTTTGTGTGAATTTCGTCCAGGAATCTTTTCAAGGAACTTGACTCTAAATTCATTTCCAAATTGGTTGTCGCGAGATGTTGATCCACGTATCGTTGCTGGCGATCCATCCAGGGCGGCGACGTGTAACTTTGTTGTGCTGCGCGGAAACTTCTTGCCAGGCGGGCGTCTTCTGGTGTAAGCCTTTCACCGTTTCGAATGCGCAAAATGTTTTCGATGAAGTCTCTCGAGATTATAGTTTCTGTTTCGGGAGTCCAGCTGTTTTTCCTCTGGGCGCTCTCAGTTGCTGCTTTTGCGGCTCGCTCTTGCAGGGCTGTAACCTGTTCGGGATTAGCTTGCTTACCGATGCCCATTTCATCTGCCATTAGTTTGAGAATCATCGTTTCTTGCTTGAGGTGAACCAGTTCGTGCAGAATCAGCCCCATCTGGTTCGTCGTAATGTGAGTTGCATTGAGAATCTCAGGACTTATGATCAGTCTGCCCTGTCCGTAAGCTGCGCTGCCGTTTACAAAGCCAACTCCCACTTCAACGGGTGGGAGTTTTTGCTCTGCCAACCATTCATTCAACGCCTCGTTCATTTTCGACAGTCTTGGGCCAATAACCGCATCTAGCGCTCTTTGAGCTTGATTGCGTTCAGCAACCGCAACCATTACTCGTCTTTCTGCCTTTACTTCACGAGGATGGTCCGGAAAATGGGTTCGAAAACCTGTCTCTGTCTTTTCAGTAATGGGTCTTGGTCTGTGATCCAAAGCCCAATCTCTGATTTTCTCTTGTGTCTCAAAGCGTTGCTCCACTTTTTGTTTTGCAGCTTCAAGTCTTTCGTAGAGTGGTGCAACGTCGATTTTGTCGAATTTTTCGCTGGCATTCGTAAGTTTAGAAATGAGGCTGCCTAAAGCTTTATCGCCGATCATGTTTGTGTTGGCTAGCCTCTGAAGTTTTGCCACCAACTCCAGTCGATCGAGAGGCGCAAGCTCTTCCAGTTTTAGATTTTTTGCAAGTCCGGTGTGTCGCTCCCCGTCCGGCAGTGTTTCTGCGATCTTGCCGCGTGCGCCCAAGCGATCACTGATGCGTTCACCAATCCATTTCGAAACCAGACCTGCTCGCCCTTCCACAGATTGCCTGGCCAGCCAGCCAAGATAATGGTCGGAAGTGGAGGCTCCGTCAAAATTGCGAGCCACGTATTCATCTACCGAGGAGAGATTTGATTTCGGCATGTTCAGTCGCATGAAGCCGTCCGCTCCTGCTCCCAGTGCGACGCCGGTGAAGCCCATTGAATATGCCGACTTGACCATTTCCTGGGCGTCAAAAGATCTTCCGTTCAGCGTCGTGTCCGTCAAATAGGCTGTGCCACCTGCTCCTACACCTGCGACACCGGTCGTTAGCGCTTTGCGAACCATTCCTGCTTCGGCTGCAGAGGCTCCGGTAAATCGGCCCAGTGCGTTGGAAGACGAATGCAAGACTGACATTGTGGCTGCCCCGGTGACGCCTTGTTTGAATCGGTCGCCAATGAATGTTCCATTCCCACGTGAGGGCTCAAAAACTGCTCCATTGATGAAACCAGCCGTGGCCGCTTCGCCCAGAGCATATCTTCCAAGAACGGTCTGCGCGCTTGCTGTACTCATTGCTTTAAGCATCGGCTCTTGCAACGGTCTCAGTAATGGCCGGGTGATAGCCATGCTGGCCACGAAAGGAACGAAGCTGCCGACGCCGCCGGCAATCTGCTCGACATGCCATCTTGCGGAACCAAATTCGGCCTGCTGAGGAGTTGGGATAAACTTTGTCGTCTCAACCAAATGACTGGAGCTGACCTTGTCGATCGCCTGGGCGACAGCAGTCACGGGCTTTTGAAAGGCGGAGTAAAATAGGTGATTGGCGCAGTCGTCCAGTAAGCTTTGTTGCTCAGGAACGCCGCTGAAGGTTTCAGCTGCCATAGCGTTTAAATTGTGGGGAAGAGAAGCGAAATTACCGTATCATTCCGGCCGGCAAGTGTCAGTGGGAATAACCGCACGAGTATATTAAACCTTGCCGGTGAGTCCGTTAGAAGCTCAGCCACTCTCAACGCTTGCACACCGTCGGGCAACTATCGAATGCTTTTCGTTTGCGAAACACGGTTCTATTTCTTTTTGCTTGCCGCTTGCGAATGCAAATTTGCTGTCACTAAACTGAATTTGTATTTGCACTTTTCCACTGACGCTACAGGGACCGTTTCCCTCACCTCAGAAGGGCTCTTGCACGAATAAGATCTGCTTCCACCGAGTTTTGACTCG
>JAYRNY010000365.1:0-4019 GCA_041911975.1 bacterium
ACTGATGGGCGCTTTCCGGGCTGGTGCTTCAGGCAAGCTCAAGATGCGCGATGCAAAGACACAGCCAACTGGATTCCATCAAGCGGTTACAACAATCTGCTCGGACAACTGCTATTTCAAAACGCATGCACGGGAGGAGGCCAATTCTGCCAGCCGAACTAAATTTTGAGCACCAGCGAAACGGCTATCCAGAGAAAAAAAGACAGCAATGACAGGGCAAGAAGAAGCTCCGAAGGCGACGGCATCTTGCGAGGGTCTTTCAGCCTGGCGCGTGCGTCGAAGATAAACCACCAGGATGCCGCAGCTAAAAGAAGAACAGCTAAAACCACTGTGGTGAGATTTTTCCACAACCAGATATTGGTAAAGAGCCCCTGAGCTACAACATACAAAGTCTTACCTTGAAAGTTTTTCAAAACCAAATCACGCAGTTTCAAACGATAGACCGAATCATTGGCAAACTCACCTTTGTTCAATTGATAAACAAGCACACTGCCTGCCTGCGCGCCGGTGACAAGCTGACGGTCTTTGTCGGCAACGTGCATAAATACGGAAGGAACAATAAATGCCTCCCCATGCTTTTCTCCGCTGAAGCGCGAAACAGCATTTATGCCGCCAGGCAGAAAAGCGGGCTCGTCATTCCAACGTCCTCCCGCCCGCAAAAATTCAGCGGCATGGTCCATATCTTTCACACCGTCAAAAACATAGTCCACCTGCATGAATTGCGAAAAATTTTGATAGGTGACAGCCTGGGCTTTTCCTGTGTAAGGATTTACATAGGTGAGACGACCGTTGGCAATTAGGTCCGATCGGTTATCCGGATAACTGGAATTCTTCTTGTAATATTCGTTGAGCGCGTTAGAAACATACCGGCAAGCCTCAGACAATTTCGACTCCATGCTATCCGGCGAGAATAGGCGAAAGTCGCCATCGGTATTGATGCCTTCCTTCGCTGTTTCCGCCCATACACGCTTTCCGAAGGAGGAGACATCGTTGATTTTTAAAACAGAATCAATTGACTCGCTAAGTTTGACCACCGGCAGTTTTATGATCTGATTCTCGCATTCTATTTCTGCTTCTTTGTCATTGAAAAATCTCAGTCGCACCACGCCATCTGTTGTCGCAAACGAACTTGTTGATGCGCGAGAATCGCGGACTTGTTCAGGCACTGCGGCAGTGACCGTGCTCAGCGCTTCCTTCTTTCTTCTTTCCAGTTCGCAAGTAAGCCACGCGCCGCTGCCCACGACGAGCAAGAGAGAGCAGAAGATTGATAAAAAGATATCTCCCCTGGCGCTCAAGCGCTTCAATCTTTGCGGGAGAGATTTGGCGACTTTCAGCAGCTCTCGAGGGTCTTGAAGATCGCCTACTACAAATGTATTGACTGATTCGATGACACGCTTGGGTCTCGAAATCGCCTGATAGCTTTCGACGATACTCTGCCGCAAGTAATTGTTTTCCGGCAATGTCTTTTGAGCCGACTCTCTGGCAACGTAGTACATGGTCTGAGCCTGCTCGCGTTGCCCGGCTTTTTCGCATGATTTGGCCAGTTTATAAACAGCCTTAATGGTCTCGAGATGATCCATGCCGAATTTTTCATCGAGCGCGACCACCAATCGACTGTAGACCGAAACCGTTTTGGCATATTCCTGCACGGCAAGATAGCAGGCGCCAAGCTGCCCAAGCGATTCGATCAACTGATCGGCGTCGGCGGTTTCGGGTTTCTCCAATATAGAGATGATCCGCTCCAAAACTGCTGCTGATTCTTCCAGGCGCCCTTCATCGAAGAGAGCGGCGCTCTCCTCTCTCAATCTCTTCAGATTGTTTCCCTCGGATGTCACAAGCGGGAATTTCTCACCAAAACCAAAGCCAAAGTCATTTTACTAGCACGCCGATAACACAAATACGGGCAATACGCAGATTCGCACCTGTCACTGAAATTCCACCACTTGACTATATCGTCAGATCATAGTCCCTTGCCATCCTTGAAATGGTGGCGCAATACGCAGGTCCTCACTATGACAAACCCGAAAAATCCCTCTCGACCTGAGGAGATTGGCGGATGTTCCGACTCTGTGGCATCAGGTGCAATGTTGAGCTTCTATACGGATACATTCAACTCGCGCAACTACACGAGATTGCCGGTTTGCGATCGAGACAGCGAATATCTTCAAAACAATACTTTGCCAGATTGCATTATCGGAGGCAACTGCCAGCAAGAAGGCTTTGAGGAGCGAATGACCAGCGACGGGCAAACAATAGTCAGAGACACCAGGCGCAACCACTTTACTGTCAGCTCTGCCGACGGCAGTTCCACCTTTTATCAGAATGGTATCGGCAGTGATGCTCATCGCACCTGGATAGCGAACGACGGCCGAATGATTGAAAGAGACGCAGACAGCGCATACATTTACTTGCGGCGCAATTATTCCGGAGGAGGCGCAGGGCGCAGATACGAGATAGACCTCGATGAGGCAACGGTATCAAGTGAAGCAGATGGCTGGCAGATTACCCAACAAACAACTGAAAACACCAATCAAGATGTGACAAACACTGTCGATGGAACATTAAACATCGACGTGCAGTCAAACGGACTGTTGCGGCAAACGAGCCTGAATTTTTTCGCTAATGGCGTTAGCTACCACGCCAGTGATGAAGGTATTGAAATTATTGTTGAAGGGGGCCAGTACAGATTTTTACTTAAAGACGGCGCACTCTTCGCATTGACTCCAGTGCCGAGCGGAATGGCAACTCTTGAGGAAGGTTTGTACACAGGTACGGATGGTCGATCGTACAGGAGCCGTGCAGTATCGAACAGCGATGCAGCCAGAATTGCGGGAATGCTCGGTCTGCATAATTTGAGTGGTGTAGTCGCTGATGGATTGTTGGTTTCTGTAGACGCCAACGGCAATGTAATTGCCCATACGGAAGAAGAGTCGGGGCAAGAACCACTATCAATCACCATCGGACCGAACGGTACGCAGACAGTCACTACTGCCGACGGTTATACGTCACGCATCGGACCGGACGGCAGAATGCAAATATTCGATCCATTCGGCAATTGCGAAGCATTTTTCGATCCTTTCAGTGGTATCGTCGGCAATGCCAACGTACAATTCGGTGAAGAATTCAGCAATGTGGACGGGCTCCACATCAACCTTATGGGCATGGTGTTCGAACGCATCGCCCTGCACCGCTTCGTCGAAGACAGGGCACAAGCGAATGCGCGGGCAACAGTCGCTCTGCAGCAATCGCAAACGGATATGGATTTCGTCAAAGGACATCTTGACTCCGGCACAGTCGGACCATTCTGCTTCAGCACACTGACTGGTTCTGTAAATCAATTAACTGCCGCACTTGGAACCTGTCTTGCAGCGGGCGCCAATGAAAATATAGGTGCTGTGGTAGCGGCGCTCGGTGCGGTGTACTCACAATTGACCTTGGCTCATTTCAAATACAATTCACAACTGCAAGGTCAAAGCCTGGGAGTCAACGATCACTATCTTCTGGCGAGAATGCAGCAGGTAACCGGTGCCACAAGCGATTCACTGTCCGTTGCCAGACAAGTGGCGCCTGCGGCGGCCTGAGCTCGAGCAGAGTTCATAATCCTGGAATGCCTGGCACCGCATGACGTGCCGGGCTTTTCTGTTGAACCGGGCGCCAGTTGGCATTGACGGGGTATATGTACTCATGAAACAATTATTATATCGAGTTAATCTTTCTGTCTAACTGGTAACCATTAGTTGTCGCGTTAAAGTCACGTCGCCATCTTTTATGCTGCCCTTTCGGGGAGTAGGAATATGCCAGTAACGGCTAAAAACAAGAGGCGCACAGGCGCCACTCTTGCTCTGGTAGCAGCAATTGCGCTGGCAGTGCTGGTAATTGGAGTGGGATTCTTCCTTCTGGTGAAGATGTGGGGCGGCGGACGAGAACTCGCACACACGACTGATGCCGGCGTCTTGAATGTGGCCAAGGCGGCAATTCGTTATCCGGCAAAAGATGCTTTCTCATTTTCCAACTCAGAT
>JAYRNY010000366.1:0-4432 GCA_041911975.1 bacterium
GGGCGCGCCGAGCCTGGCAAGGATCATCATGTTCCGCACGTTAGCGGTCGTCGGCGTTGTCTTTTCCTTCTTGAGTATCCTGGCTTGCTATACGAGTTCGATTTACCTGAGTTCGCACTTTGGACAGTTTGGATTGGGTTTGACGAACAACATTTTCATCAATGACCTTGTTGGGCTCGACTATGTAGGCTTCTTTGTCGCCGGCGCTTCATGCCTGATGTTTTGGTCTGCATTTTTCGGTTTCTTCAAAAGGACGTTCAGGTATGTCGGCATTGCTCTTTTCATGGGCATTATGTCGTATTCCGTAAACTTCCATTTGATGATTGGCGTGCCCGCCGCTGCGGCGTTTGCTGTCGCCTATCTGCCGGTGCTTTATCTGGTGGAGTGGATAGGCGGCGCGTGCCGAGAGGCATTGCCTATGCATATCGGCAGCAAAAAACTTGCCAATGTACTTGTGCCTGCGGTTGCATTTCCGGCATTAGCAATGGGTTTGAGCATACTCTATGTTCTAAGCCCGTTAAACCCGCCGGGAATTCCAAAGTACGAGGACGGAACGCTCTTCTCTCTTTCAATCAATGTTATTTTGGTGCTGCTCTGCGGGTTTATTCCTGGTTTTGTCCTTGCCCGTTCGACAAACTCGAAGTCGCCAATTGGTTCGGCGACACTCTCCACTTTGCTCCAAACGCCTGTCCTGATTGGATTGTTGCTGACGGCGTTGGCATGCGTGATTCTAAGCTGGCTGTTCGGTTCGAATTTTGCCGCTCAACCTGCCTTTTCATTCCTGGCTGGAATGGGAGGCGGCGATTGGACTCGGTTTGGCGGCCTCAAGGCGCTGGCATTATTGGGTGGTCTTCTCTTTGCTGTGGTCGCCGCCGCCGCCGGTGGGGCTTTGGGCGCCTGGTGCAATTTACTCTGGGGCGATAAGACAGACGAAAAGCCGGTAGAAATGGGCTAAAACCATAGCCTGCGCCGGGTTTGGCGACGACTATGGTTTCAAAACTCTGCTTCAGGTACGTTCTTGGACGGAGTGATTGCCGCCCAGCAAGTGAATTTAAACTTGCACTACGCGCTTGATTTCAGGCATTTCCTCTTTGATGGCGCGCTCTACGCCCATCTTGAGGGTCATTGTCGAGCTGGGGCACATGCCGCATGCTCCGACCAGGTGTACAAAGACTTCGCCGTCCTTTACGTCCACCAGTTCAATGTTTCCGCCGTCCATCATCAGCATTGGACGCAGTTTGTCGAGAATTGCTTCTACTTGATCGCGCATGCTCAAACCTCAAACTCTGACTGTTTCTCACCACTCCGGATCTCTAGCTTATCAAACCGACGAAGCCGAGCTAATAGAAACCGGTCGCCAAGTATAGGGTAAGGTCCAAACGGCGAAATATGGCTCTAAATCACCAAAAATAAAGATTTGTCCCGGCAATTGCTTTAAACACCATAAAAATAAGAGGTTTATCGCATTTCCCTACTATCCTTTACCCAGCGCCGCCGCCACCGGCTGGCAGATTCCGCCGATAGCACGTGACATCCAGTGCGACCCGGTGGCAAAGTCATCCATTTTGAGGGTGCATGAAATCGTGAAACGCCCAACAGGGCAGACTTGGCAAGACCAAAACAGGTAATCTGAACGAACATGGCAGAGGAGAAAAAGATGGTAAGAGTAGCAATTAACGGATTTGGCCGCATCGGCCGCAACGCCTTGCGTGCCTATTTGCACAACGCTGGCAAAGAGTTTGAAATCGTCTCTATCAACGATCCGTTGCAGGATCTGGCCACCTCGGCGCACCTGCTCAAGTATGACTCGATCTTGGGAGAGCTTCCCTGGGATGTTAATCAAACCGAAGACGGTCTGGAAGTAAACGGAAAGAAAATCAAATTCCACAAGGAAAAAGATCCGTCGACCTGCCCATGGGCTGCTGAAAAGATCGACATCGTTCTCGAGTGCTCCGGTGTTTTCACCAAAGCCGAAAAGGCAAAAGGTCACATCACCGCCGGCGCCAAAAAAGTTCTTATCTCGGCTCCTGCAACCGATGAAGACATCACCATCGTTCTCGGCGTTAACGATAAAGAATACAACCCTGAGAAGCACAACATCATTTCCAACGCCAGCTGCACGACCAACTGCCTGGCTCCAGTAGCCAAAATCATCGACGAAGCATTCGGCATCGAGTGCGGTTTGATGACCACCATCCACAGCTACACCCTTGACCAACGACTGCTCGACACAGCTCACGCCGACCTGCGTCGCGCCCGCGCTGCTGCCGAATCGATGATTCCTTCCTCGACTGGCGCCGCCAAAGCCATTGGTCTGGTACTGCCGCACCTCAAAGGCAAGTTGAACGGTTTTGCAATGCGCGTGCCCACTCCGAACGTATCGGTTGTCGACCTCGTCGCCACCGTCAAGAAAGACACCACCAAAGAAGAGATCAACAAGGCTCTCAAAGAAGCAGCCGGCAAGGGTCTCAAGAACATCATGGGCGTGTCGGATATTCCGCTGGTCTCCATCGACTACAAGGGCAACAAGTTGTCCTCTATCGTTGATGCCGACCTGACTATGGTTGCTGAAAAGCGCCTGGTCAAAGTGATTGCCTGGTACGACAACGAGTGGGGCTACAGCAACCGCTTGATCGAGCTGGCAACCATGGTCGCCAGCAAATTGGCCGTCAAGGTCTAATTGATTTGGAAAACCGCTCCGGGTCATTGACTCGGAGCGGTTTCTCTTTTGTATTGGCGACCCCACCGGTCGCTCGGTATCTATCAGTCCCAGGAGCGATGGCATGCTTCGTCCGGTATCCGGAAAACCGTAGGGGCGTCAGAAATACCGCCCGTGTCAGGGAGCCGCATGCGGCTGCCCTAAAACAAATGAAACTCACCCAACGTCCCCGCGGAGTTGATTTATGAAACTTAGTATCGCGTCGGCAGGTCCCGAGATCTTCAAGAACAAGCGTGTGCTTGTGCGTGTGGATTACAACGTCCCGCAGCACGATGACGGCTCGGTCGCTGATGATTCCCGCATACGTGGAAGTCTTCAGACGATTGAGTTTTTGCACAAAGCTGGAGCGAAGATCATTCTTTGCTCGCACCTCGGTCGCCCGAAAGGCAAGAAGGACGAGAAATACAGCTTGCGCCCTATTTCTAAGCGCCTCTCCCAATTGCTCAGCGACACTGCCGGATGCGTTGCAAAATTTGTTCCGGATTGCGTTGGACCGGAAGTGGAAAAGGCAATTTCCGAGATGAAACCCGGCGAAGTGCTTTTGTTGGAAAACGTTCGTTTCTACGCGGAAGAAGAGAAGAACGACGAAGAGTTCTCGAAAAAACTGGCAAAACTGGCAGATATCTACGTCAGCGATGCATTCGGTGCAGTGCACCGGGCGCACGCCTCTACTGAAGGCGTGGCCAAGTTCTTGAAACCGGCAATCGCAGGTTTTCTTCTCGACCGTGAGATCAAAATGCTCACGCAAGCGCTTGATCCGACCCGCCCAGTCGCCACCATCATCGGCGGCGCAAAAGTTTCCTCCAAGATAGGTGTCCTGCAAAATCTTCTCGGTCGCTGCGACACCATAATTATTGGCGGCGCCATGGCTTTCACCTTCTTCAAAGCCCGCGGATTGGAGGTTGGCAAATCTCTGGTCGAAGATGATAGGCTGGAATACTGCAGACAATTAGAGAAGGATGCCGAAAACGAAGGGGTAAAACTGATCTTGCCGGTCGATGTCGTAGTTGCACCCAAGTTTCCAGCTGAAGGCGATGTATTGCCTGCAGAGCCTCATGTTGTGCCAATCGATGGCATTCCTGCCGACCAGATGGGATTGGACATTGGGCCGAAGACAATCGCTTTGATTCACGAAGAATTGTCCAAGTGCAAGACAATCGTATTCAACGGACCCATGGGTGTCTTCGAACACGGCTATGAAGCCGGCACCTATAGACTGATTGACGAACTCGTCAAGCTGACTAAGCAAGGTGTGGTCACCATTGTCGGTGGCGGAGACTCGGTAAATGCAGTTCGCGCTCATGGTATCAACGAAAATCAGTTCACGCATGTGAGCACTGGAGGCGGTGCTTCCCTCGAGTTTCTTGAAGGGAAGGAATTGCCCGGTATTGCTTGCCTGGATGATGCCTCAAAGGCTGTGACCCGCGAGTTCGACATCATTCGCTGATTTATGCGAGATGCATGCCTTAATGGCTGCATTTAGCTACAATTGAATTCGCTAAGACCAGAGCAAAGGAATGGCGATGCCACAACGAATTGACGGAAAGAAGACCTCGATTTTGGTGAGTTTGGCATTTTCGTTGACATTGGCTTCGCTGCCCGGGCTGATGATGGGTGCGTTTGCGCAAACCTATACGGATGCCCAGGGACGCTCTATTACGAAAGAAGAGTATGACGCCGGGCAGTTGGTGAACGAGGCGTCGCAGTACCTCA
>JAYRNY010000367.1:0-2948 GCA_041911975.1 bacterium
ATGTGATAAGTCTTCTCCGCCTCGTCGTACTTCCTCTCTTTGATAAGCGCCTTCGCCAGCCGATCCAAGCGCGCATACGTGTCGGGATCGCCATTGCCCATTATCTTCTTCGTTGTCTCGAGGGAGTCGCGGAAATACTGTTCGGCATCAGCATATTCTTCTTTGTCCATCGCCAGCATTCCAAGATTGTCATAGCTGACGGCAATAGACATGTGATCTTTGCCCATAATAGTTACTTTGATGTCGAGTCCCGCTTTGAAGAAGCGCTCGGCCATTGCAAAATTCTTTCTGAAGCGATACATGTCGCCCAGGCGATCGCAGGTAACAGCCCACTCCATACGGGGAATGTGAGTCGCAGGAGGCGCAGTCCCTGCCCAGCCTTTCAAAAGTTTTCCAGTATTTTCTTTAGCGCGTTCGGCATTGGCTTCAGCATCTTCGCGCAACTTCCCATCAATGAAGTCGAGCAACTCTTGCGCCAGTGGTTCGGCTTTGCTAGCGGTTCCGTACACGACGTAAAACTTGATCATCTGCCCGAGGGCAGGAATTGTTTTGCCGGTGTTTTTGCCTAATTGCACTTCGGTGAAATGAAGTTGCTGCTCTAAAATCGGCTCAGCCTCAGCGTATCGCCTGCGAATTGTAAGCAGCCGCCCCAATTCGCCCAGGCTCTTCGGATACCTAGGATCGCCAGCACCAAAGCGCTCAGACAGCGAAACAGCTTGTCGCAGCAAAGGTTCTGCCTTGCCGTACAGATTTGAATCGAGCGCCGTCACCCCTTCATTGAATGTTTTTATCCACTGATCTTGCAGATCGAAATACGCGGATGAAGACGCCGGTAACTGGCTGGATGCGCCAAAAGACGCAAGAAGCAAACCTGCCGTAAATGCAAGTGCAAGACCAGCTGATTTGCGCGAGCGGCGCGTCATTGGCGATCTGACTCCCGGATTTCTTATAATTGCCATTAAACAATTTTAGCTGATTGCGCGCGCGAGAGAAACCCGCAAGCCAGGGATTTCATGAAGCTTTAGATTGTGCGAATGCGGCGCAGCAGGGCGCTCGCGCAAGGGGCGATTTTATGCGAACGAAGCCGGCGAGCCTCCGGAGCCCCGGAGGGCGCATACAATGCGCCACTACGCTTCGCCTACGAGATGCGGCTACTGCCCGTTGAATTGTATGGCGTAGCCCTGCCCGTTCATTTGCCCTGTCGAGCTGACGTTGCCGACAGAGCCGTTGGATACAAAGTTTACATTGAGAACACCGCTCACCGCGCCTTTATCCGACGAATCAATGGCTATTGTGATGCCGTTCATCGTCTGATTGGTGATCGGTCCCGACAAAATGACACCATCGCGACCGCCGGAAAACGCCGCGCGCACTCGCCTGCTCACCGGGTCGATAGTCTCCAGGGAAATATCGCGAAAGCGCATGTATGGCTGCCCCATAACAACCAACTGTCCGCGCCCGGACTGGTTGACATGTAGCATCGGACTTCCATAGTACGGTTGCCCCATATTCCAAAATGGATTCATGGGATTGCCACCGGCTGTGATACTAGACATTGCCATCATTTGACTGACGTTATCGCGAAAGACCTGCGCCTGCCCCCGAGTTCCGGGGTCTATGCCGGCCACTTGCATGGCATTGACCAGATTGTTCGCCGACTGTTGAAGTTGCGTCAGCTGCATTTGCAATTGCGGCGTCATGTTGCCGCCGGCACTTCGCTTGAGTTGTCCCAACTGCTGTTTCACAGCCTGCATGGCGACACAGGCTTGCATATCGTTGCCCTTCGGCGTCGGGTTCCAGCGCCCTGTCGCCCGCAAGAACTTTTCCATACGACTGGAAATCTGGTCGGCGTTGCTATCCAGCGAATTGATGTTGGCGGAGATATTTGCGGTCGACCTGTTCATACCTGACCCGTTATACCCCGGCTGGTAGCCGCCATAAGGCTGATAGCCTCCTGAGAACGGCTGATTGAAGCCGTTGTAGCCGTCTTGATACCCATACTGATTGCTGGGGTACTGCCCTTGCTGAGTCGCCCCCTGCAAGAGCTTCTTTAAGAACTGTGCTTGTGCCGGCGCCGCCTCTAATGACGCAAGAAGAAGGCCCATTGAGAGCGCAGCAGAGGCTAATTGCTTTGTATTCATCGGTCTACGCATGTTGGCAAGGAATCCAAAGAACCCTATGACCATCCTATTTTAAACGATGAAGCCACGCCACAGCGCTTTGAAAGGTTCGCTTATAATTTCCCGCGCTTCTTGCGAATCTCGTTCGGATCGATTTCTTTCAAATTTTTCAGCGCATCCTTGCCTGCCGCACGCAATCTGAAAATGACTCTGTCGACAATGAAGCCTTCCGGCTGGACGCAATATGCTCCGGAAAATGGATAACCAAAGAGAAAAACGAGGTAAACATTGAGTGCCAGAGTGCTTGCAATAACGACCGTCATCAGCGCTTGACCGATTACGTTGGATAATCCAAGGAAGTAGGAGAAGCCCAGAGTCAACAATCCGCCAATTACAAGAACTGTCCAGAGCTCAGTGGAAACGCCATGCCCACCGGAAATCAATCTGGAACGCCGATTATCACCAAGTTCTGAAACTCTTTCCAGCAACATCTGGCGAATGTCCTTCTGATCATCTGCTGTCGGCTTGAAGTCGATGATGGTGTTCCACATTTCATTCATTTCAATTATCGCTTTGACGCTGACCTTTCCCTGGTGCATGAGCGCCCATTCTTCATCGATAACTGTATCGACATAGGAGACGGTCAGTTCTTGCATTTTTTTCTGCTCCGCTTCCGGCAGTCCGCGCGAAAGAATGTATACATCGGCTATCGCATTGGCTTCTTGCTCGATGACGCCGCGCAAATCGGACATGCTCGTCATCGCGTCGACTACGATCAAACCGAGAAGAACGGCATAAAATGTGCCGACCACCTGAAAGCTGTTCCCC
>JAYRNY010000368.1:0-6013 GCA_041911975.1 bacterium
GCTTTGGATAAGCGCGCCAGAGCAATTGAGAGCAAAGAGTAATTTCACCAAAAAAAGGAGCTCGATTGTGGGCGAAGTGGTCTTGTTGCAGTTCGCTTGTGATGCGGAAACCATGAGGATCCTGGAAAAAGTCGGTCTCGAGAAGAAGGATGACTATATCAATCGAGCCCTGCAGGCCTATGCCACTAGCGGTGGTGCGTTTGACTATGCTGCCGGGAAAGGCGGTTCCGCTTCGAGCTTGAGCGCCAGCCTGTCCGCCGGACTGGCTGCGAGCTTGCCTGGCGGCACGGCGGGCGGGTCTTTGTCTTCGTCATCGGCTCAGTCTTCCGCTTCTGCGTCTTCATCTCCCGGCGATCTGGGTTCACAATTGAATGCCGAATTGGAAAGACTGCTCGGCGCAAACTGCGGAGTAAGTGCTTCGCTCTCAAGTGGAAATCCGCAAATGGTCGAGTTTCACAAAGCCGGCGGAGAGAAAATAGCCAGCCTGGAACTGTCGGAATGTCAATCAATTTTGAAGAGCTTGCGCCCGCCGATATCGGTCGCCGAAGTCGTCGAGATGCTTACGTTGATGAGCGTCGGTTAAACGCCGTTATTCTAATTGAGGCTAACTTGGGCTTTTGTCGTCGTCATCGATGATCATGCAGTCGACAAACGTAACGCCGTGGGAAATTGTGCCCAGCTTCATCGCACTGCCCTTGGATAGATCCATCACTCGTTTTGCATGATAAGGTCCGCGGTCGTTGACGCGCACGACAACAGTATTACCGGTGCGTGGGTCTTCAACCAAGACCTTTGTGTTGAAGGGCAGTTTTAGATGAGCGTCCGTCAGCTTCATCATGTTGAAGCGCTCGCCGTTGGCCGTTTTCCTACCATCAAAACCCGGTCCATACCAGGAGACGTTTCCGCTGAACGATTTGCCCTTGGGGCTTGTCGCTGCCTTGTCGGCATTGCCGTCGGCAGCTGCACTCTGCTTTGCGGGTGAGGATGCATTTGCTGCCGTAGCCGCGTTGCCGATGGCCGACACGGCAATAGCTATTACTGCGGTGAAAAAGATTCTTTTCGAGACTTCCATTTAGCTGATTCCTGAAAACGCTAGTCTTTCTTTGGTCGACAGTTCTTGTAGATCTGATTTTACCCAGCTCGGCTGTAATTTACTTCCCGCGGGTTGACGCGGCAAATGTCCATTCGGTTCCTGAATTATGCAAAACCAATAAACTATCCATATAAGTCGGGTAGTATACGCCTCTTTGGCTTTCTTCTACTGGTTATCGGTTTCAAACCAGTTGATAGCTCAGGAAAAAGAACCATGTTTGCGATTGTTCTTGCAGTTTTATCGGCGATGTTATTTGCGGGTGCCGCACCGGCAGGCAAAGCCATGCTTGCCAGCCTGCCGCCATTTCAGCTGGCCGGACTTTTTTATCTGGGCGCTGCGCTGGGCGTTTCACCCATGATTGTTAAAGGCGCCGCCAGAAAGGAAGCCTGGACTTTCTCGGGTCCGACCTTAAAACGCTTGTCTCTTGCTTTGCTCTTTGGGGGCATTTTGGCGCCGGTATTCTTGCTTCTGGGTTTGAAAGCCGCCAGCGCCTCGTCTGTCTCGATGTGGCTGACGCTGGAAGCCGTATTTACTGCGGTGATCGCCCATCTGGTATTCAAAGAGCACCTGGGAAGAGTTGGCTGGCTTTCTGTTTTCATGGCCACCGGCGCAGCGGTTTTGCTGTGCGTGCAGGAAGGTACCAGTGGACTTCTTGCCGGTTGTTTGAGCGCTCTTGCATGCCTATGCTGGGGAATAGACAATAACTCCACTGCCATCATCGACGGTATCAGTCCAGCGCGTATTACTTTCTTGAAGGGTCTCGTGGCGGGCAGCACTAACTTCGTTTTAGGTTTGATCTTCGAGCCCCATATTCTCACCGCCTCTGCGATCGGTCAGGCGCTCTTGGTCGGCGCGCTGGCATACGGTCTCAGCCTGACGCTCTATATAACGGCGGCGCAACAGCTCGGCGCAACGCGCTCGCAAATGATCTTTGCGACGGCGCCCTTTTTCGGAGTGATGTTCTCGGCGATATTCCTTCGGGAAGCGCTCACTCTGATGCAAATCGGCGCCGGGTGCGTCATGGGCCTTGCCATTTATCTTTTGATGAACGATCAGCACGCGCACCATCACGAACATGAAGAAATGGAGCATATTCATATGCACAGCCATGATGACGGGCATCACAACCACACCCACCCTGGGCAGCCCGCGGCGCTCAGGCATTCGCATTGGCACACGCACGAGCCCTTAAGTCACAGCCATCCCCACTGGCCGGACCTTCATCACCGCCACAGTCATAAATAAGCGCTCCAGGCTCGGCTCCGCCTTGCCTTGCGCGGTCGTCCTTCGCTCGTCCGTCTTTGTAGCTGTCCGTTGCCGGCTGTCAGGAAGCTGTATGCCTCTGCCCTTCTGGAATAGGGGGATTCTTGGCAATGATTAGAGAAATTATTCTTCTAAAGCTGTATATTTGCTTTGGAAGTCGTGTTTTCACGTTTTTAAGAGGAAAAAAGTAGTAAGGAATGTCCGAAGGCGCCCAACCAGTCGACAATGAAGCTCACGCCCACGCGATTCTCGAGGAATTGAGGCGCCAGAAGCTTGGTGCTCCTGGAGCATATGCAGGACGACCGGATATTCTCGATCGCGTGCGCGACTATGAGAAGCGCGATCATGAGCTGACTCAGCAGACCATCAGCATCGCCTCGGCGCGCGGTGAGGATATCGAGAAGCTGGCACTTCTGGATTCATTGACTGAGCTGTACAACCACAGAACGTTCTTGAAAGAGTTGAAAGCGGAGCTTGGCCGCGCCGCCAGATATGGACAGCATGTGGCCGTGATCATGCTGGGTATCGACGGCATTGACGGGATTCGAGCGCACTACGGAATCTTGACGGTGGATGCAGTGTCCAAAGTCACTGCCAACGTAATTCGTGAGGGCATTCGCGAAGTAGATCTGGCAGCTCGTTATTCGGCTAATGAGTTTGTCCTGGCGCTGCCGCAAACCAATGCTGCCGGAGCGGCGCTTCTAGCCGAGCGCCTGCGGGTCAGACTGGGCAATCAAGCCATCAATCACAATTGGCAAACGTTTTCAGTGACGGCCAGTGTAGGTGTAGCGACCTTTCCGCAAAACGGATCAGCTTATGACGAGCTGATTGCTCGTGCCTGGGAAGCTCTGGATTATGCCAGAGCCCGTGGCGGCGATCGCGTGTTTTGCGTTTGAGAAGGGCCCATGCGGCGCGGAATCTTTATCTTGGGTGCGGTATCTTTCACGACAGCTTTGACGCTGTCGACTTTAGTGCTGTCGAGCCGCAGCGATGCGAGCACGCACGAAGTCGCCTATCACGTGAAGGACTCCGACCACAATTTTGAGGTGCGGGAGTACGCGCCGCGGATTGTTGCCGAGGTGGAGGCTTCCGGCACGCGAGAAAAGGCTTTGAATGAAGCGTTTCAGACTCTGGCCGGGTATTTGTTTGGCAAGAACAGTCCTCAATCACCGATTGAATTGAGCAAGTCGGTGTCAGATAAGAACAGCAAAGTAAAACTGTCTATGACTCTGCCTGTCACGACTCAGTCCGTGGGTCCCGACACGATAAGAATGCGCTTTCTCATGCCGTCTGACTACACAATTGATAAGCTGCCTGTTCCTGAAGACAAGCGCGTGAAAGTGTTTGAGCTGCCGGCACAGAAGATAGCCGTGCTGCGCTTCTCCGGCTCCGCGCGCAAGGACAATTTCGACCGCCACCTGGAGACATTGAAGGAATACATGGAAGCGAAGGGACTGACTGCTGCGGGCGATCCTTACGAGGCGTACTATAATCCGCCCTTTACGCCGATATTCTTGAAACGCAACGAGATTTGCGTTCCCTTATGAAGGCTCTCCCCAGCCGCCGCCGCCTGGGGTTTCTATCTGGATGCTTTCTCCGGCCTCTACTTTTACCGTCACCGTCCCGGCTAGTATTTCTTCGCTGCCATCTTTCCTGATGAGAGTGTTGACGCCGCATTTTCCTGGTTGCCCGCCATGCAATCCAAAAGGTTTGGCAATGCGTCTTTGCGAGAGAATAGAAACGGTCATGGGCGCGAGAAACTGAATACGTCTAATCGTTCCGTCGCCGCCTTTATTCTTGCCCTTGCCTCCGCTGCCCGCACGAACGCCGAAGTGCTTGAGCAGGACGGGATATCTGAGTTCTAGAACCTCCGGATCGGTGAGGCGCGAGTTGGTCATGTGGGTATGTACTGCACTGCTGCCTTCATAGTCCGCGCCCGCACCAGCGCCACCGCATATGGTTTCGTAATATTGCAGCTCGTCGTTGCCGAAAGTGAGGTTGTTCATCGTGCCTTGTGCGGCAGCCATCAGATCCATGGCGCCGTATAGAGAATCGACCAGTATCTGCGAAGTCTCCACGTTGCCGGCCACCACTGCCGCAGGCGCTTGCGGATTCAGTATGCAGCTTTCCGGGATGGTGAACTCCACAGGCTCGAGACAGCCGTCATTGAGAGGAATATTGTCATTGACTATTGTGCGGAAAACATACAGCAAAGCGGCTTTGCTGATTGCCAGCGGGGCATTCATATTGCCTTTGTGTTGCGGCGATGTGCCGTTAAAACTGACTGATACTCTTTCTTTCTTGCGATCGACTTTCACTTTTACGGTGATTTTGGCGCCGTCGTCCAGTTCGCCGGTAAATTCGCCGTCACTAATTTTGTCCAGCGATTTGCGCACGGATGAGGCGGCATTATCGCGCACGAATTGCATGTAAGATTCCACCACAGCAAGACCGTAGCGGTCGCAAAGTCTGACAAGCGCGTCCGCTCCGCAACGGTTGGCGGCAATCTGGGCTGTCAGATCGGCAATATTTTGCGCAGGGTTGCGGGCCGGATAGGTGGCCCCCAGCAATTCTTTGCGAAGCGAATCCTCGTTGAGCCGGCCTTCTTTGGCTAGATGGAAATGGCTGAAGACGACACCTTCTTCGTCGATGTGTTTGCTTGCCGGCGGCATGGAGGCGGGCGTTATGCCGCCTATATCGGCATGGTGGCCGCGGGAGGCAACGAAGAAATCCGGTCTGGGTTGAATGGAGTTGTTTGTGAAAACAGGTGATATGGCGGTGATGTCCGGCAGGTGAGTGCCGCCCAGATAGGGGTTGTTGATAATGAAAGTGTCGCCGGCAGCCAGATCTCTGCCTTTGACCTTGATCAGAGATTGAACGCTCTCGCTCATCGATCCAAGGTGGACTGGTATATGCGGCGCATTGGCGATGAGCCGGCCATGCCTGTCGAAGATGGCGCAGGAGAAGTCGAGGCGCTCCTTTATGTTGACCGAGTGGCTAGTGTTTTGCAGGACGATGCCCATCTCTTCGGCAATCGACATAAGGCGGTTGCTGAAAAGTTCTAGTTTTATCGGGTCAGCCTTTGTCTGTGTTTTGCCATTTGAGCTTCTCGAATTTTTGGCTGTATTCGAATCCTGTGATTCAGCAAGTTTGTCGGCGGTGTTTTCGCTCCGTATCTTCTCCAAGATGAGAAAACCACGCTCATCCACACGCGCTGACCAACCAGGATCCACAACCGTCGTCGCAGTTTCCTCGGCGATGATGGCCGGTCCGTTTATCTTTGTCGACTGGGTTAATTGCCGGCGGTCGAAAACTTTTGCTTTGAGCCAATTGCCGCCCGCAAACAGATCAACGCAATCGACCTCCATGGCTTGGTCAGGTCTTTCAGACGATTGTACTTTCATTGAAATCGAACCGCATTCGGCGCCTTGTCCTCTGGCGATCACTTCGGCAGAAATGCTTTCCACAACTATTGCCTTGTCGGTAATGAAACCGTAGCGCTTGTGATGCAATGTCTCAAAAGCTTTTCTTGTCTCGCTCTCGCTAGTGAGCGGAACGAAGATGGCAGCATCGGTGCCTCGATAACGAAGGTGCACTCCGTAGGACGTTTGCAAACCGACAGCCTCGAATCCGTAGGCGGCAAGAGTCGATCTGGCC
>JAYRNY010000369.1:0-1928 GCA_041911975.1 bacterium
GAAGCCAGAGGGCAGAATCAACGCCCGGTTGAGATTCAAGCCTTTAGAAACGCGCTGCGCATCTTCCTTCTGGCCATGGTCGTAATGAGCATCGGCTTGGCAGTCGTATTGGCAAAGTACTACATCCGTGCAATTCGTGAGCCGCTCAATCACCTCTCGGCCAACGCCCAATCTATTTCAAAACAATCTCCCCTTCCTCCCACCATCAAAGGCAATGATGAATTTGCCAGTCTGGACAGACTTTTCCACAGCGTTGATAAAGCCCTGCACGAGGCGCGCTCTCGCGAACTGGCTTTGATAGCAAATGCGGCTGACCTTATTTGCTCGATGGACCGCGATGGAATTTTCTACACCGTCAATCCATTTTCAGAGCGTATGCTGGGATACAGCGAAGACGAACTGTTGCGCAAGTCAGTGCTGGAAATAGCCACAGCAGAGGACATTTCGCGACTAGATGAACAACTGAAAAAATTCTCGGACGAAAAAGCATCGCAGGGAATGGAAGTTGCGCTGCGCACAAAACAAGGCAACAAAATCGATACGCTCTGGTCTACATTCTGGTCGCAGTTAGATGAAAAGCTCTTTTGCGTTATCCACAATGTGAGCGAGCGCAAGAGTTTGGAACGTTTCAAACAAGACCTGTTCAACATGATTAGCCACGACCTGAGAACGCCTCTGACCTCGGTCTCCGGCCGCATCGAGATGCTGCAAATGGGACACGCCGGCGCAATGCCCGCTGACGCTGACGCAGAGCTGAGCATGGTCATGCGCAATATCAAAGACACACTTTTCTTGATCGACAACTTGCTTGAGTTCGAACGCCTCCGGGACGGAACCGTGCCCTACCTCCAGGAAGAATGCGATCTGGACGAGGTCTCCCAAATTGTGGTCGAAAACCTCAGCATCAAAGCAAAAGAGCGCAAAGTAGAAATCAGCGTAGAATGCGACGAAAATGCAAGTTGCTATTGCGATGCCAAAATGCTCAGGCAGAGCATGGAAAATCTCTGTACCAACTCTTTGAGAAACGCACCGGCGGAGAAAACTGTGACGATTGAGATTGCGAAAGAAGACGGATGGGCCATCGTTAGCATCAAGGATAATTGGTCGGGTAAGCTAGCAGAGATGGGCGAGAATGTTTATTCAGTCTTCGATCGATTGTCGGTGGAAGAGATCGATTTCAGCAGTGCAGAAGCGCTTTCACTGGCAGTTTCCAAACTGTGCGTCGAATTCAACGGCGGCAAAATCGGCATCGAAAAAAACGGCGATAAGGGAGCACTATTCTGGTTCCGCTTACCGGAAAAACCAAACGCGTAGGGAAGCCGCTTGCGGATCCGTGACAAGGAGGCCCATGTGCCTCCCCTGCAATATGCCCCGCACTCTGTTAATCCAACATCTTCTTCAATTTGTTGGACCAGTGTTTGTCTTTTTGATTTGGTCCATAACCGGAAAGATAGTCTTCCATCGCCTTCTCCGGATCCGGCGGAGCACCGGCTGCGCCGGCCCCACTACCCTGGCCGGGCGCCGGATTCTTGCCGTTGGCAGTGGCATCGACAACCTTGTTCCCACATTCTCCGCAGAATCGAGCCGCCGGATCGAGAGGCGCCTGGCAAGCAGCACAGACTGGGATGCGAACGCCCAACTTGTGCCCGCACTCACCGCAGAATTGGGAACCGCCTTCCAACAGCGCAGAGCACTGAGGGCAGTGCGGAGCTTCATCGCCTCCCTGGGCGAAACTCGGCGGCTGCTGCGGCGCGGCCGGTTGCGGTGGAGGCACATGTTGCGCTGGAGCAGCCGGCGGCCGCTACGGAAGACCACGTTGTGGGCGAGGAGAGGTTTGTCGGCGGCCTTGAAGCCTGCATTCGCGGCCAGCTTCCCGGCACGGCCGAACCTGCGGGCCAGCATCTTCGGCACCGAGAGATACTCGAACC
>JAYRNY010000370.1:0-2112 GCA_041911975.1 bacterium
CTTTTTCATTCATCACTGCCAGATCGCCCGAGTGCAGCCAGCGAGCACTATCAATACAGTCCTGGGTCGCCGAGGGATTGTTCCAATAGCCTAGCATGACGCCGTGTCCGCGTGAGCACAGTTCACCCTGGACACCGCGCGGAACTATCTCACCGGATATGGTATCAATCAATTTGATTTCCAGACCAGGGATGATCTTGCCTACTGTTGTGGCGCGCAGCTCCAGCGAATCGCTCGTAGTTGTGGCCGTGATTAGCGGCGATGCCTCGGTCAATCCATAAAGTATCACCACTTCCTTCATGTGCATTTTGTCGGCAACCTTGCGCATCAGTTGAACCGGGCAAGGTGCGCCTGCCATGAAGCCTCCACGCAGGCTGGAGAGGTCGTAGGATTGAAAATCAGGGTGTTCGAGTTCTCCGATAAACATGGTGGGTACGCCCGATACGTGCGTGCACTTTTCGCCCGCAAGCGCCTTCAGAACTTTTTCTTCGTCATAGAAATTGCAGGGAATAATGACTGCACCGCCGACTGAAAAAGTAGCCATGGCTGAACTGACCATGCCGCCACAGTGATAAAAAGGCATGGGCACACAAAAGCGAGATTTCTCATCCAAGCCCATTGCCTGCGCGGCAAACCAGGCGTTATTGAGCAGATTGTGGTGACTGAGCGTCACCCCCTTTGGAAAGCCCGTCGTACCTGAGGTGTACTGGATATTGATCGGCTCGTCGAATTGCAGATGCTGCATTCTTTCCTGCAACTCGAATTGCGGGACTTTCTCGCCAGCTTCTAGAAGATAGTCGAAAGCTTTTACGTTGCCGACCAATTTGTCTTTCAATTCGCTCGGCGTACCGATGACGAAAATGGACTCCAGTTGTGGAGTGTCGGAAAGATCGTATTTCGTCTCCGGAGCGAATACCTGGTGGGCAATCTCTCGCAGCATCTTCAAATAGTCGGATGTGCGGTGAGAAGGCACTGTAATGAGGAGTTTCACTCCTGCTTGTTTGAGGGCGTACTCAACTTCCTGAGTTTTGTAGGAAGGGTTGATGTTGACGAGAATGGCACCGACAGACCAGACTGCCAGCATAGTGATCAGCCATTCGGCATTGTTGGTCGACCAGATACCCACTCTGTCGCCGGTGTTTATGCCCATCGAAAGAAGCCCGCGGGCCGTCAGGTCGACTCTTTCCTGCAATTGGGTGTAGGTAAAACGTTGCCCGGAGGCGACATCTACAAGAGCATCTGCTCCTGCCCGTCTGGTTGAAACATCATGGAAATACAGGCCCAGAGTGGCGCCGAGAAGCCTCTCGGACGAAGGGCCGTGATCGTAGCTCGGCAAGGGAGCTTGCTTAGATTTGGTCAACGAAAGAGCCTTTTGGTCAGTCTTAATTACATGGGGAACGCTTCAGCGCCGCCCAAAATCAGGATGTTACCAGCAGACTTGTATTCGTGCCTTAGTACTTTCTTTTCCTTGATCTTCGTGCCAGCTTGCTTTTCGACTGCCTTGATGGCGGTTATAGCTTGCTTGACTTGAGTATCTTGATAAGTCGGTGTAGCTGAGTTCATAGCCAGCTTGTCCTGGCAGACTGGCGCATTGGCCAGTGCCGGCAGCGAAAGGCAGCAAAGGATGGCTGCTGCGGCTGTCACTGCTTGTCTGCTTTGGTTGAACACAAATATCGCTCCCGTGAGCTATCACCTGTTTGGAGTATAGGGGTGTCCTTTTGAAATGGAAACCATTCTTTAAATCGTTTAAGATTTGGCTACAATGTTCCTACATGTCAAGCTCACCTGCGGGGCATTTTGAACGATAGCTACTCAACAAACTGCAATCTTTGAAACTGCGTTTTATCGAGCAGACATTATCTCTACCGGACTTCAAGTACTTGGGCAAGAAAGACACAAATAAATCACCCATGAGTTTGCCAGGCACGGACCGGATGCCAAGCATTGAGTTTCCTTGCCGGGCAATACTTTGCATTACTTTATCTATTGGAGCGCCGTCGCTATCGATGGCCGCCTTAACATCGGCGGTAGTTATGTCGGTAATTGCCCAGCCTGCCTATGCGGATCCGCTTGATGCCATGAAGGCGAGGGATTTCCTCAATAAAGGCAATA
>JAYRNY010000371.1:0-4286 GCA_041911975.1 bacterium
AACGCCTTCTTCGTTGCCGTATTTGGCGAGCGCATAGTCGCGCCACGATTGTTTTGCCAGCTCGGAATAGGCTTGCAGTGCGCCTCTTGTCGGCCAGCCGCTGCCGTTGTCGTGATAGTTGTAAGACGGGAATCGCAGCTCACCAGCCGGTCCCAAGCTGACGTTGATTTCGGCTATGGTTGGCGCTTTTCCGGCAAAGTGCTCCTGGAAGGCGTTCATCACGTTTCTGTAGTAGGGCAGCGCATGCTTGGTCGCCCAGAAGTCGACGTACTCGCTGCTGACATTGCCCTGTTCGCTCTTGAACTTGCCGGCATCTGGGTTTTCCGAGCCGATACTCTTTTGCATCTTGCTCCAGATCCACGCGGGAATCGGCACATTGGCTGTGTCTCCGACATTGCCACCACACTCGTGCAAGGAAAGAATGGGCACCCATTTCAGTCCCTGTGCGGCAATCTTGCTGGACATGATGTCGTAATAGTTGAAAACGAATTGACCGGGCTTGGGCTCAATGGCTCCCCACCAGACATCTGTGCTGACCGCGTCGGCGCTCAGTTTTTTGGCGCGCGCCAGCTCCCCTTCCCAATTTTTCCAGGCTTGCTCGTATTGCGGATTGAGCGGGTCGTGCACGTTGCCGATCTCGAGCGGACCCATCACATTCATCGTGATCATGTGTCCGTCCAGGCGCACGATTTTTCCAATTGGGTTGTAATTGCGGTGCTCCCAGGGAGTCTTACCGGTAGCCAGTTTTAAGCGGCCTTCTGCGCCTGATTCCAACCAGACCGGACCTTTTGCATCCGGGAAAAGATGCTTGGCGCGCTGGGCTGCATTGAGCGTTTCCGGAAAACATGTGGCGATGAGATCGGCATTGTTTGCGGCTGGTCGCAGGCCCGGCTGCCCTTCGCCGAGGCGCTGCACGAAAAGACTTTTTGTTTCACCCAGCCTCTCGAAGCCGAGGAATTTCTTCACTTCTTTCACGTTCAGCGTGGCATCGCCTTCGTGCTTGGCTGTGAATTTGTCCAGTTGCTTTTGCCCGTCAACAACGACAAATTCGCGAGCTTGCGTGGTGCGGCTGATGTATAAGCGTTCGACGGCGTTGCCTAATTTCTCGCCCGGAACTTTGAGCGCCGAGTCGATGCGTGCTTCCAGTTTTGGACTATGACTCTTCAGACCGGCGCCTGCGCCCAGCGCGCCTACGCCGCCTTCGAGAACGCCTTTGAATGCCACTTTCGACCAGTCGATGCCATGGTTGGGATCTTCAGCTTTCTGGCGCACGATTTCGGCTGAGCCGCCATTGACCACACCGAAGCTGCCGCCCATGACCATTCCGGACGCCAGTGGGCTCTGAACAAGGCGACCGCTGGAAGCTTTGTTGATGCCGCGGAAAACTCCCTCGCCGGCAGCAAATACGGCGGCATCGAAAGCCAATGCCTGCGGATTGACTATTTCGCTCCTCAGGCGGCTCACACTCTTCAGGGGATCGCTGACCAGTTGACGGTCGAAGACCACATCGGCGCTTCGGGACACAATGCCCATCATTGCGCCTTTTGTGGGTGCCCAGTTGTTGCTGCGCGCCACAGCGCCGAAGAGAGACTTGATCGTTACGCCTTTGGCCGCGCCCAGTGTCGCGTCGGCCAGTCTTGCGCCCAGGGGATCATCGGGGCAGGCTTTGTCGGCGCCGTAGGTCAGGAGAGTAGCTGCCAGACCGACTTTGCCGGGGGCGAAAAGAGACGCCGTCTTGAGAAACTCACCGCCATAGTGACCGATTTCTTTTTGCGTGTTCTCGTCTTTGAACGCCAGCGAGGCGAGACCTTCAATGCCTTTCTGCAGGTAGCTTTCTTTGGGAGCTTGAAACGGATGGTCTTTCTGATATTGCGCGTTCGCCTGGGCCAGATGTTCTTGCATGATGGCAGAAACATTCTGAGGTCCGTCGGGAGCCTGTGTGTGGGTATCGGTTGCGCCCTTTTCGGGCAGAATCTCTGGCATTCAGGTTGTCGCGCTGGGAGATGAAAACCAGCCTCAATCTAATAACTAATCTTTCTTGTTCTCAATGGGGAAAGTCCCAAAAGCCTTGTCTGACCTATGGGAAACCTACGCTCGACATTTAATCTACGATCTGCAGGGGAGGCAATGCTGCGGCCTGTTCGGGAGCCGCATTGTCTCCCCTGCATTTCTGGTTGCCCTGTACAGGGCGATGCATGGCGTCGCCCCTACGTTTCTTTCAACGGGTCATATTCATCGGCGGTGAGGCCGAAGGTCCAGGCAACTCCTTGTCTGGCGGTCTGTGTTTCCGGCGGCACGCGCAGGAAGTAATTGTTGTACGTGCCGTCCGGTTCTGGCGTCGAATTGATCACGTGAACTATGACGATGTCTTCGTGGTTGTCGCCGAACTGCTGCCGGTAGAGCGCGCCGCATTTGTCCTCTTGCACTTTCTCGGCTCCTGAGTCTTTGATGAAAGCCTCGAGCCCGTACATCTCGAGCATCATGCGGCGAATTTCAATATTCGGCTCGTAAAAAATATTGGTGACATCGCGTTTGATTGCGAATTCTAAAAACCTGTCAGGCACGAAGGTCCCATGCCATGCGAAAGTCTCCCATTCGTCGCGATATTTGAGAGCGGAACCAATCGAGTTGTGCAGATTTCCTTCTTTGTCCACGCTCAAGCGGCTTGGCCTTTCGATCATCAAGCACACATCCGGAAATGGCCACCACCATCCGCCGAAATTAGCCAGTTGGAAATAAGGCACCATTTCCGGCACCTTGAAACCTGCGGCTCCGGCAATGTCGAAAAAAGGCAGGTCGGCATCTAAATTGCCATGCCCGGCATAAGCTACCATCGCCATCGCAGAATTGGCCAGCACAGCCGTAAGCGGGCGGTCATCAAATTCCTCGACTGGGTCGGTGATTTCTTCGGGCAGCGTGTATTTCAACTCGTAGATAATTTGCGACAAGAGAGCCGGCGGTGCTAATTGCCCCCAGACCTGTTCCAGATTGATTTGCCGGATGCCCGGGCCGACATGCCCGACAAAACTGGCGAGAATTGCATGGCCTGTCTGTTGCGGGATGGTTCCGAACGATCGTTGTATGGCGGCGGTCAGTTTGTTCTCAACAGTAGTCCACCACTGCTTGTCGCTGTTGTTACCGGTCTCTGCTGTTTTCCACCATTGCCTGTCGTCGCCTTTTTCTTCAATCATCTTCCAGAGTTTGGCACTGCACTGCTTTTTTAATCTTGTCACTACCTGCGTGTGAACACTATTGGTACCTTTTGCACGCAAGGCGGCTGCTACGGATCCGTGAAACGGAGAAGCAAACCAGACAAAATACGAAGGGGGTTTGCGCCCCGCATTGGCATAAATCTGACCGACCGCTTCCTCGGCTTTTGGCCGGTTGCAGGCAGTCGTGTTGAACGCCACTCGCTTGCAGCGCTCCACGTGCTTCTTTACTGCTTCGTCAGCATTCTGCCCGACTTCAAACTGCGCCGAGGACATATTAGTCGACTACGATCCTGCTGGAGCCCGGGACGTATTCGCGCTGCTGGACCACACGATAGATGCCCGGCTTGAGGTTGATGGCGCTGTGCTCTTCGTGCACCAGGATGGCGCCGTCAAGTGCTTCGATGAATCGGTCGGCACCATTTTGATACAGCTTGGCAAAGCGGGCGTCGATTGCATGAGCGTGACCGGTAGTTTCGCCCCAGGCTAGTACTATTCGGTCATCTACGGGTTTTCTCTGGGCGTTTTTCGGAAGAGCCGGCACTCTCGCCAACAACACGTCGCCTTGTCTGTAGGTTTCAACCATGATTTCTTCTCCGCTTTCGAAGCCCGTCCCGGTTTCACTGTCTCCCGCCTGCCGACCGTCTAGGGGTGAATTTTACAGCTAATTCGCATCCTCTGCTTTCATATACCCATTAACGCATATTTTTGGCGCCAGTTATGGGTCTTCCGGGTTCTCAACAGAAGCTTTCAATGAAACTTGAACCAGGCTACGGTAAACTTCAGAAGTTCGAGATAAGGGGAATTCAAATGAGATTTGCGGCGATTGGCAACGTATTCTTGGCTCTTGGTTTGTTGGTAGGTCAGTCCAGTCAGAGTGCGACCGCTGCAACCGCCGGTGGTGCAGAGGGAGTGCCTGGCAAACTCTTAATTGCCTCTGCGTCAAACAGCTCGAAGAACTCTGAAAAGAAAGAATCTCCTGCTGTAGAGTCGACGCCGTCGAGCCACCACAACAAAGCCACGGCACCTTGCGACTGGACACCGGTCATTGTCACTCCTGTTAATTCGCCGCGTCTC
>JAYRNY010000372.1:0-12133 GCA_041911975.1 bacterium
GACGGCGTGAAACCCTTCGATCAGTTTTTTTCGGCATCAACCTTCAGCATCAAATGAACACTCTGCACCAACCCAAATTCCGCAATTTTGCCGCTCTGACGGCACTTTTCGTCTGCCTCCTGAGCGCGACGCCCACATTCGCCAAGCCGCATCTCGACGCCATCACCGTCTACACCATCCGCAATTACTCGCCGGACGGCAAGCCGCTCGGAGAGTGGAGCTCGCGTAGCGAACCCAAGGTGAACGGCATCTGCGTCTCGTGGACCGGACCCGCCTTCGGCGAAGCCTACACGGTCTGCGGCGGCGTCACCCACGTGGTGCGCAAGCAGGAACCCCTGCTGCACCACCAGGGCGCGCAGACTCCCTGAATGCCGCACATTCAGGTGCTGACATGGACGGTCGTTGGCGGCTGATGGAAACATCGGTCACAGCGTACTGAAGCAGCCGAATTCGGCAGGCGGGAACACTGGTTCTCGCTGCTGAATTTGGCTGTTATTAAAATGAGCCCATGGCAATTTGCGTTTTCCAATGTTTTACTAGGCTATGTAGCAAGTTGAGCGCCGATAATCGAAAGAGCGTGCCTCAGGCGTACAATTGGTTTGTACGACCGAGGCCTTGGACGACAATGTCAAACCTTCCTGAAAGCAATTACGACAAGCTCAATCGAATCGCCATCATCATCTTGCTCGGACTCGCGGTGGTTGCAATCTGCGTTTTTATCAACTTTTGCCTGCATCCGCCGGCTCTAATGGGCGACAGCTAGAAAAGAAATGCGCTTCTAAGGTGTCATGGCTTCTTTGCTCGCTTTTCGCGCATCATCTTAAGCTCCAGCTGTTCTTTCTGGGCTTCAAACTTTCCTTCGTCCCGGCCGATATGGCACATGTTCATATCCGTTATCACGACCAGTGCCCAAACGATGAGCAAGACAACCAATGCGTTGGATCCCGATGTCTTGAAGGAGAAGCACATCTTGAGCGATTCTAGGAAGCCGACCTTGTATTCCGACATGTGTGCCGCCGCGACAACAAATATGGCGATGGGTCCTACACACAGTAATTTCAGCTCGAAGGACCCGGGACCCGTGAAGGAAGTATAGAAAAATCCTGCCAGCAAGAAAAAGACAACCAGGATGACGCCATAGCGCGTTATCTGCATAGTAAAACTCCGTATCGCCTGCCCGGTCTCCAGCGTCTTATGTCCAGTTTACAAATCCCAGCCGTTTTTCGCTGCCCAATTTTTTCTTCCATCCGTTTAGAAGCTCATCTCAGGTTTTACATACTTCTCACGTAATGCTGGGTACTTTGACTAAGGAGCGATAAAGAGCCTCCTGTATTAGTCAGTGTGGGTGATCTGATAAATCATGTTTTCCAGACTGAGCGCAACCCAGAAAGGCATGATACTGGTGCTGGTGCCGGTAGTCTTTCAGTTGACTTTTGTCGCTGTAATTTACTTCATTCTCAATCACGCAGCCGACAGCTTTACTAAGATGCACAGAAGCAGAGAAGCGACGATTCTCCTGCACAAGAATGAATTGAGTTTTTCGCGCATGATTTTGACACTTTCCAACTTGCAGTTTGTGCAGACAAAGGACGCCGCAGTTGATCTGGACAAGGTCATTACCGTGATTAATTCGGAGAGAGCCTGGAAAGGCGTCGATCTGAGTGAAAACCCGGAATTGAGACCGGCGATGGAGAGAGGCCGGCAACTGAAGGAAGATTTTCTAAAACTCTACGAACAAGGCATAGCTGCATTGCAAGGCGGTCCGAAGGCGATTGAAAGTTGGGCCAATCGAGTCGGCATGATTACAGCAATGCAGTTGTACAGCGATCAACGCAATCTCGCTCGCACGATCGTCGACATCGAGCGAAAGGCGACGGAACAACAGCCGCAGCAACTGCAAAATCTGCGCACTGCACTGGCAATTTCGATTTCTCTCGGGCTCGTCACCAGCGCTTTGTTGTCTTTCTGCCTGGCTTTTCTTTTTACCAGAGACACAGTCAATCGCCTTAATGTTATTGCCGCCAAGGCGCATCTTCTTGCCGTCGGCAAGGAGCTGCCCGCCCGCATCGAAGGCGCTGATGAAATCGCGGATCTCGATGCCATCATCAGTGATGCCGGCCGAACCCTCAATCAAGTACGGGCAAGAGAAGCCGTTATCCTCGATAAAGCAGCCGACGTGTTGTGTTCCATTGACGCCAATATGCGCTTCACCAATGTCGGAGACGCCTGTCTAAAAGTCTGGCACTATGAGCCTGATGAATTGCTGGGTTTGGCTTTTCTGACGCTGCTTTCCGACGAAACGGTGGAGCGCACGCGCTCGGCTTTCGCTCGCCTTCAGGAGCAAGCCGTAACCAGGGGCGAGGGACGGGTGGAAAACGTCATCCAATGCAAGACAGGCGTGCTGAAAAACTTCATCTGGACTGTAAATTGGGCGCCGGAAAAACGGGAGTATTTCTGCGTAGCCCATGATGTCACCGAGCTGCGCGCCGTGGAAAAGCTGAAGCAGCACTTCCTTTCGGTTGCCAGCCATGATTTGCGCGCTCCTCTCAGTGCTGTCGCCATCAATGTATCGATGCTTAAGGAAGGCAAAAAAGGGGCTTTGTCCGAAGGCGTAATCAAAGAGTTGAGTCGTGTTCAAACCAGCGCAAATCGACTTACTGAGCTTGTTGGGGAGCTTCTTGAGTTAGAAAAGCTCGAGGCCGGAAAACTGAATCTCGATCTTGCCCCCGTTGCAGCATCTGATGTTTGTGAGGCGGCCAAGGAATTACTGCTCGGACTTGCCCAGAAAAACTCAGTGAAGATTAGAGGTCCCGCAGGCGAAGCTCTCATTCATGCGGAAGAGAAACGCATGGTGCAAATGATCGCCAACCTGCTCTCCAACGCCATCAAGTTTTCACCTGAAGATGGCACCGTTACAATTTCCATTGCCACGAAGGGAGAACTTGCCGAGATTCGCATTACCGACGAAGGACCCGGCATAGCGCCGGAAGAGCGGGCTCTCATTTTCGATAAGTTCAGGCAAGCGAGGACCGCGGAAAGTATAGCGGCCAAGGGCACCGGCTTGGGACTGGCAATTGTAAAAGCGCTGGCCGAGTCTCATGGCGGTGAGGTGGGAATCGAAAGCGAAGTCGGACGCGGCAGCACTTTCTACGTTCGTGTTCCACTGTATTGCGACAGTGAGGAACTCTAATGATGCGCGTTTCCACCAACGTTTCTTTTCGCGGAATGATACTCGTGGCGATACCATTAGTACTGCAGGTCATTTTCGTTGTCTGGCTGACCATGGTCTTATCTAACGCACAAAGCAAGCTGCAGGCGCAGTGGGCGTCCGAGGAGTTTATCCGCCTTGCCTGTTTGTTGAGCCGCGACACCACAGATGTGATTGTCTATATGCAAATGCCGCATGACGTGCAAGAGCTGGTGGGCAAAGATGTTTCCGATATGGGTATGGAAAAACCGCGGAAAGATTTCGAGCTGATAAAGACACTGTCCGGGCAAGAACCCCGGCGCAAAGGGCCTTTGGAAGAGATCGAAAGAGTAGGACGGACGCTCTTTTCCCTTCAGCAAAGAGAGTTGGAAAAGGCGGAGCAGCTGCGCAGGCGGTACAGCAAAAGTGAGGAAGTGCAGCGCCGGCTAGCCAACAAAGAAGCGAGAAAAGCGCGCCGAAGAGCGCAACTACTGGCGGAAGGAAAGCCTGTTCCGGAGCGCTTGCTGCCTTCGGATGTTGCCCCGCACCAGACGCAAGCGTTAAGCGTTACTCGCAAAATGCCTCGAGCGAAAATCGTAGGAGGGGTCGGTGCCGGCGATGACTACAAAGCGACTTTGAGCAGATTCGGCCCGCGGTTCTACGATGCTATCGATCAACTGGTCAGAAGCGAAGAAGCGGCTATGAAAGACGTCAATGCGTTTGGCGCCAAGTCGATTTCCGAAATCAACAATATGCTCCTTGTCGTTGCTCTGTCCGGCATTGGAGTTACGGTGCTGCTCGGTTATCTCTATTCAGTGTCGATTCGAAAACCATTGAGACATTTGGGAGAAAACGGCAAGAGGCTTTCGGCTCGTCAACTGCTTCTGCCCGAACTTAAGGGAGAGGACGAGTTCGCACAGCTGGATCGCTTGCTTCACCTCAATTCAAGCGAAGTGGAACTGGCGCTGGCTCGCGAGCGTGCCGTTATCGCTAATGCTGCCGACTTGATTTGTGTTCTCGATGAAAACGGTGACTTCCAGTCGATCAATCCCTTCGTCGAGCGACTGCTGGGTTATCTGCCGGAAGAGTTACTGGGAAGTCCGATGAATACCGTTGCTGCACCGGAACAGAGTCTGCTTGCCGATGAGTACATTCGCAATGCAAAGGCCGGCGGAGAACAGCTCTTTGAACTCTCCTTGAGAAAGCGCGATGGCGAAACGGTCGAAACACGCTGGTCTTGCATCTGGTCTCAGGAGGATCAAAAACTCTTCTGCGTGGTGCACGACATATCGGAAGAGAAGGCAATCGAGCAATTGAAGCAGGATTTCGCGGACATGATCAGCCACGACCTGAGAAGCCCGCTCATGGCAATGAGCAATTCGCTGTCACTGATAGAGGCTGGCGTCAAAGGAGAGATTCCCGAGGAAGCGCGAGCCGGTGTGCAGACTTCTGCCCGGAATGTTGAAAAGCTGATTGCGCTGGTCAACGACTTGCTGGATTTTCAAAAGCTCAAAGCCGGAAAGATGCAGCTCAATCAGCAGCGTCATTCCTTGCATTCGATTGTGAAAGAGGCGGCCGGATTGCTTGCCGAATCGGCAGAGGCAAAATCCGTCAAGCTTTCATTGCCCGAGGGAAATCAAGAAATCGACTGCGATTCAAGTAAGCTGACCCAGACAGTCGTAAATCTGCTTTCTAATGCCATCAAATTCAGCGAAAAGGGCAGCGAAGTAGCGGTTCAAATCGGCCAGTCAGACGGTGTCGTCCGCCTCTCTGTTCGCGACACGGGACCAGGGGTGCCGGATCACTACAGGACCAAGATTTTCGAGCCGTTTGAGCAGGCTCCTTCGGCGCGAGCGGCGGAAGGTACAGGTCTGGGTCTGGCAATATGCAAACTCGTCGTTGAGGAGCATGGCGGCCGCATTTACGTGGAGCCCAGCCAGTCAAAGGACAGCGGGGATCCGGCTGAAAAGGGAAGCGTCTTCGTCATCGAGCTGCCGGTGCGCTGAATTGTAGGGGCGATGCCAGGCAGCACCAGGTTTCAAATCGGGCGCAAGCAATGCCTTCCAGCTATGCGGCTTCTCAAGGAGTTAATAAATTAAAGGAAATCATGAGCGTATCATTGGCGCATGTTTTAGAGAGCAGCAGTTTCCTCAGGCAATTCCGGTTACCCAAAATGTTTTCCAGGCTGAATGCGACGCAAAAGGGCATGATCCTGATCGTTGTGCCCGTTGTATTCCAGCTGCTCTTTATCGCCGCCATCTATCTGCCGCTGCACAGGTTTTCTCAAAGCCTGGAGTCAATGCGCTCAGCCAAGGAAATACTCTTTGCCTTGCAGGAAAACGAGCTTGGTCTGACCAGGGTGCTGGTTGCGATCGCCGCCTGCGGAGGCAATTTGGCAGGAAATGCGCAGGGAATGGAGATATTAGATGCTCTGCACCGCGGCATGGTGGGAGAGAAAATCTGGAAAGACTTCGATCGCAAAAAGAATCCGGAGCTTGCGCATGCAGTCGAGTTGGGTGAAAGGTTGGAATGGGCATTTCAGAAATTCCAGACCAGAGGCCAGGAACGCTGGTCGCACGGACTGCGAGCCTTTCAAAGGTGGATGTTTACCGCCGGCTTGAAGGATTTTTTTAGCGCTTACAGCGATCAAAAAGAGCTGAGTCGAACTGTTTTAGCCATCGAGCAGCATACGATAGCTCAGCAACCAAAGGATTTGGCCAGTTTCAAAACTTCCTTGCTTGCCACACTCTGGGCTGGCTTTGCCCTGAGTGTTTTTCTTACGGTCGGTCTAGTCGTCGTCTTTACTCGCGAAATGGTGCGCAGGCTCTCAGCCATCGAACAGAGGGCCGCTTTGATCGCAGTGAACAGCGCCGCCGCTCCCGCCGGAACCGCGGACAGCGGTACGGACGAAATTGCAGAACTCGATACTGCTTTGCTGTCGGCGTCGGCCAAGCTCAAGCAAGCCAGAGCCAGGCAGGTTGTCGTTCTCGATAATTCCGCCGATGTGATTTGCTCGCTTGATGCCAGGCTGAGATTCACGGCAGTTGGAGAGTCATCGACAAAACTCTGGGGTTACACGCCTGACGAACTGCTCGGTCAATCGGTGATGAATATCGTTGCGGCTGATACCGCCAATAATACCAACGCCTGCTTCGCCGCCATTCGTGAGAAAGAGGCGGAGAGAAAGCTGGAAAATGTCATATCCTGCCAGGACGGCTCGTTGAGAAACTCGATCTGGAGCGTCTCCTGGTCGCCTGAAATGAAGCAGTTTTTCTGTGTCGTCCATGACGTAACGGAGCTGCGTGCCATTGAAAAATTGAAACAGCATTTTCTCGCTGTGGCCGGGCACGACCTGCGGGCGCCCCTCACCTCCGTCACTTTGAACATTTCTATTGTCACCGAATCGCTGGCAGATCAAATTTCTCCAGAGGCGAAAATAGAACTCGACCGCGTGCAAATCAGCGCACAGAGATTGAGTTCGCTGGTCAATGAGCTTTTGGAATTGGACAAATTGGAGGCTGGGAAGTTCGGTCTGGAGCTTGCGCCGGTTGGTGTTTCTGATGCGTGTGAAGCGGCTAAGAGTCTGCTCTTTGGTCTGGCGCGTCAGTCGAAAGTGTCTTTGATCGGTCCGTTGGATGATGCTCTCGTGCAGGCGGATGAAAAGCGGCTCGTGCAAATTGTCACCAATTTGCTTTCCAATGCCATCAAGTTTTCGCCTGAAAACGGCAAGGTCACTCTCTCAGTGAATACAGAGAACGAGCAGGCTGTCATCCGCGTGAGCGACGAGGGACCTGGAATTGCACCGTCCGAATCTGCATTGATATTTGAAAAATTCAGCCAGGCTCGCAGCGCGGCATCTACGGAGCACAAAGGCACCGGACTGGGGCTGGCGGTCGTAAAAGCACTTGTCGACTCGCACGGCGGCACCGTCGGCGTGGAAAGCGAGCTTGGCAAAGGCAGCACGTTTTGGGTGAAACTTCCTCTGGCTGAAAGTGGCAGGGAGGAAATTGGCTGATGCGCTTTTCTCTCAATCTTGTAACGCGCAGCATTGTGCTGACAGCCGTATTGCTGGTCGGGCAACTGATTTTCATTCTTGCTCTGTCGGACGTGCTCAGGGTTGCTCAGGCAAATATCGAGAGCCAATGGCGCTCGGAAAATCTTATCCGTTTGACCTTTTCCATGTGCCGATCCTTTACCGAGCTTATTCTTTACTCAAACTTGCCGCCCGATATGCGCGATTTCATTGGCGTAGATGGACCAGCCTCACTGATAAGAATCAAGCAGGACTCCGAATCAATGCGCAGTTTGGCGGCTACCGATCCCTTGAAACGAGACGCCATTGTCCGGCTGTTGGCGGCCGATACTGTATTGATTCACATGCTGGAAAAAGGCATAGAAATGCGGACGATAGGAGCAATTGAGCCGATCACTCATAAGCAGGCGCGGCGGTATCTGAACGCCGCTAACGACAATGCCAAAATTTTTCTGGACTCGGTAGAGCAGGTTGTCGCCATTGAGAAAAAGCGGCATGATACCGAGCATTCGACCCGGCAGACGTTTGCGGCGCTCACCAGTACTCTGGTTATAGCAGTACTGGCCAGTATCGCTGTGGCGCTGATCTTGGGTTTTGCTTACGCCCTTTCAATCAGGCGGCCTCTCAAACATTTGAGTGCCAATGCCAGATTGCTTTCGGCGCAGAAGGAACTGCAGCCTCAGCTTGCGCAGAAAGATGAGTTCGGCAGGCTGGATAACATTTTGCATGCGACTGCGCGGGAAGTAGAGAAAACGCTGAAGCAGGAGCGAGAAGCGATAGAGAACGCGGCTGACCTAATCTGCGTGCTTGATGAGGGCGGAAATTTCAAAAGCGCAAATCCATTCGCGAAAAAAATGCTGGGCCGATCTCCGGACGATTTCGAGGGCTGGAACCTCCACGATCTGACTGTTGCTGAAGATAGCCTTCTTGCTGATGAGCACGTCAGGGCTGCTGTTCAATCGTCCGAAGTGCGCCAGTTCGAATTGAAGCTGATGCATGCCAATGGCACTGTCATGGACACACGCTGGTCTTGTCTCTGGTCCCAGGCTGAGCGCAAGATATTCTGCGTCGTACGGGATGTTTCCGAAGAGAAGAAAATCGAACAGCTCAAGCAGGACTTCGCCGATATGATCAGCCACGATCTACGCAGCCCGCTGATGTCCATGGGCAATGCGCTGACGCTGTTGCTAGCCGGCGTCAAAGGCTCTATCCCTGAGGAGGCTCTCAAAAGAATCGATACTTCGGCGAGGAATGTTGAAAAGCTGATAGTTCTTGTCAATGATCTGCTCGACTTTCAAAAGCTCAAAGCGGGCAAGATGGAGCTGGTTTTGGAACCTGTAGAGCTGGAGTCGATCATCAAAGATGCGACCGGATTGGTTGAAGAGGCGGCGCTTGAGAAGAATATCGAAATCAAGCTGCCTGTCACTGAAACTCTGGTTTGCGGGGACAGAAACAAGCTCATGCAGGTGGCGGTCAATCTAATATCCAATGCCATCAAATTTAGTGGCGAGGGGGGGGCAGTCGTCGTCACCGTGGAGAAGGGTTCGCAACAAGTTTCCTTCACAGTAACAGATACAGGTCCTGGGATATCGCCCGAGTTTCTCCAGAGCATCTTTGAGCCGTTCGAACAAGCACCCTCGGACAAGAAGAGAGAGGGAACAGGGCTTGGGCTGGCAATTTGCAAGTTGGTCGTGGAAGCCCACGGTGGCAGCATTTCTGCGAAGAACCGCAAAGACGAAAAATCCAGCAGCAACTTGGGAAGTGACACCGGCAGTATATTTACTGTGGTGCTGCCGCTGGATCAATCGTCATAAGCGTACAAAAGTACAAAAGTACAAGCGTATAACGGCTGGAAGTATACGCGTGTTGCGGCTGATTCCTCCTTTTGGCTGGGGATGGAGCTGGTTTCCTTGGGCGTTTAACCTTTTCGGTTGGGGAAGTTTCTCAAGAAAATCCCCCGAACTTTCGTGGGGGCGAAACAGAATTTATGCGGGATCAAAGAAACTATCCGTGTGATTGGCCAGCCACTTTGTTCCGACGAAGCCAACTTCATTGCCATTCTTGTCGCGCTGATGAAGCAGGTTTTCCCCATCTGTGATTGCTCTTAGAACGATAGTTTCGTTGCCGCTTTCATCCACTGCGAACATATGGACATATGACTTGGAAGAGCCTTCGGCAATCGGTGAAACCGCAAGACGGACATTGATCGGATTGCCATCTTTATCTGTCAGGCAAAGGGTGGTTACGCCCATGGCAGCAAGGTCTTGAACAGCTTTGAGCTGCGCTTCCGGTGTCGACTGGTCACTTTGCAATACGCCTATCGCCGCCAATTTCGGATCGATTGCCTCTTCGGTTGCCGCGAATGTGCCATCCAACAAATCCTCACTGGCTGCTGTTTGATCCTCGGCAGCTACTTCTGCGGGCTTCCAGACATCATCCGGCCAGGGATTTTCCGGGACGTACGGTGTCGTCTCCGTCTGAGACGCGGCTACAGGCATTCCGTCCTCAGCTGTGTACGTATGCTCCGTATCCTCCTCTTTGGGTCTCGAAGCATCCACGTGGTGCTGCACCATGTTTCTGGTGAAAGTGGGGTATCCAGTGTCCAGGCTGCCCATGATGCCGCTGCTGGTTGCAGCCCAGTTGGCCAGGAGATAATCGAGTGAATCGGTCTTATTGCTCGATGCGTCAAGCAATTCCGCGTAAGAAACAGTGTCGTCGTGGTTTGCATCAAAGTGGTCGAAATTATCCAAAACCAGAGATGGTAGTAAGTCGTTTTTTTCCAATCCGGAAGTTGCAGCCGCCAGCGCATCGTAGTTGTTTTTCACGTCGATACCGTCGAGTAGCTCGACGACTGTGGAGCGTAAGTTGGAATCTTCTTTGTGGGTTGTATAATCATATGCCACATCTGAGATCGCTGTTGCGTTGTTTTCGAAAGCCATGACGATTTCTCCAATCGGATCTGGCGGTGACGCTGCGGCGTCACTGAAGCGGGTGGGTCGGGGCTGGGTCCCGGCAGGTATCGCTGCCGTTGAAAACAATCTAAGGCAATGCTATGACATCGGTGTGACGTGGTCTGTCAGCTGCACTGGTGCCGGTTTTGCGACCTGAGTCGTGACTCGCGCAAGCATTCGGGTATGCCGTCACACTTCACGGTCGATTCACATCGTCTGATTTAAGCTACCGGCGACTGCGAGTAAATGCTTTCTCTCGGTCCTTCGACCTCTCTCCTAATCCACACCGCTCGATTGTTGAGGCAATCGGCGCAAGATGCCGGTCTTCCTGGGCGAAAGCTCGGGCGGGTCGGCTTTGTGGTATTGGATACGGTGGCAAATCTAGCGCCACCTGCGTGAATGCTGTACGTGCGAAAACTGCCTATGCTAGAGACTCTACATTAGAGAACGCGCTAACCTTACTAACTTGCTTTTCATGATCTTGCTAAGGGTAAAACCTGATGCCCTTGACTGAGAGTTCGGCCAAATGGCACGTTTTAAACATCTTTCTTCTTCCCGTTCAAATCGCGCAACCAAACTCTAAAACCTCGTTCTCTCACTACTAGAGGCAGTGTTTTACAGCACTTCGGTGTTGCGCACCTGACTGGGATGACAAAGAGTTCTCGCCGGGCTTCATCAGCCTTTATCTCATCCACCACAAAAGGAGTGGGGAATGAAAGTTTCTGTTGTCCAGTTGCTTTTGGATTTCGTCAGGCTCCTGGCGAATTGCTGCGATCCAAATGGCGAACTGCATCGGAAGTACCGGCGCCGTCCGCACGGCCGGCACCGGGTTCACAGGGTGCATCATACGCCCTGGCCGCCCCGTCCTCACCGGCGTCGCCGTGGCTGGGGTCCATAAGGGCCCGGAACCCGATGCGGTACGAAGGACCGCATCGGGTTCCACCAATGACTAATCCAAATCGAATCGGAAAAGGAGAATAAGTATGTCTCTTGAGGAGCAGATTGTTTTCTGGGTGGACTTCTTCATCGTCGCGGTCATTTTTTTAGACCACGGTCCAGGGATGATCAAAGATGCTTTGCGGTCTGCTACCGCACAAAGGCTGGGTGCCCTTTTTTGAGCGGAGAATAGATTCTCGTCAGTTAAGTATGTCGGACGTTGGAAACCCTGTAATCGTCTAGGAAACAGACAGGAAGACCACCCCAAATGCCCAGCGTGAGTTTGTATGAATTGCAGACTTGCGATACACCATCTTGTTCGCTCGCTTTTGGGCAAGCGCGTTGAACACCGACTGGCTCGACGAGCCAGAGAAGGGAATTTCCATGTCCGCTTTCAAGTCCTACGCCGAGGCTGTCACCCGGATCTGCAATGCGGCAGACTTTGTTCTGTCGGGTGATCCGGAGGAGCGTGTGCGGGATCGAGTGCGCAATTCGCTGGCCTTCTATCAGGCGGCTGCGAGCACATGCGATGCCGGTATGCGTGCCGCCAGCTTTGAGGCGGCCGTGCGTGAGCTGAGGGCTGCTGCTGAGCACCTGAACAGGCACGCCGGCAAGTATGTTAAGGGCTGGAAACCGATTACCTTCTAAGATCGGTTTTCGTCTTGCAGCATCTGAAGGAGAGGTGGAAATGCTTTCCGCCTCTCCTGAGTGAGTTTTGTCTCTCAAGTTTCAACCCCAACGAAAGGAATTAAACATGCACAGTGAAACACCTGTGAATGCGTCGGCTGCGGGCGCTCAGCGGTGAAAAACAGGAGGGAGCGGGTCTGCCCTCAGACTGGCTCTTTGCTGTTTATCACTGTTTTAGTCCACTAGTTTTTAAAAAGCACAGGGGTCTTTTAACTTTGCAGCACCGTGATTATTTCTTGAGGCTGGGCATACTATATATTACAGTGGACTACCCCAAAACGACAAACGGTAGGAGGTCTGAGATGACATACAAGGAACTTTCTTTGCTGGATTTTCAAC
>JAYRNY010000373.1:0-1812 GCA_041911975.1 bacterium
ATTGGCAACTCTCGACCATGTTGAAAATTAAAAACCAATCAACAAATGAAGCCAGCCAGAGCGCCCTGCCCCGGGAGCACACCGCTGGCTCGCTGCCAAAACGTGTGCTTCTCGCGTTTCTAGTCGCCGCCGTTGCGGGCGGAGTGTACTTTTTCGTCGGAAAGCCGCTGCAGCCGCCGCCTACATCTCTGCATGTGAGCGGGCGCATAGAAGGATATGAAACCAACATCGGTCCCAAGATCGGCGGGCGCGTAGATTTTGTCGCGAAGAGAGAAGGCGAGAGCGTAAAACGCGGCGAATTGCTGGTGAAGATTTCAGACGAAGATATTCAGGCACAATTGCGTGGAGCCGAGTCGCGTGTTTTGTCTGCTCAAGAAAAAGCAAGTGAAGCGCACTACCAACTCTCTGTTGTCGACAATCAAATTGCCGAAGCACAGGTGAGGGTGGCGCAGTCGAAAGAAGACACGGCGGCGCAAGTCGATCAGGCTGAAGCAAATGTTGCAACGACGGAAGCGAAAGTTGCTGAAGCAGAGGCGCTTTTGTCGCAGGCGAAGTCGGAATTGGAAATGGCGACGCTTCGCAACGAGCGCTATTCATCTCTTGTGCAAGATAAGGCTGTCACGCTCGACGAAGCCGACCAGGCCCGCACCGGCAAGGACAACGCTATAGCTCTGGTCAGCTCTCGTACCGCCAATCTCGAAGCGGCCCGCAAGCAACTGCGTGTGGCAAATGCCGGGCTGGAAATGGCGCGCACCTCGAGGCTCAATCCGCAAATGCGCAAAGCGCAGCTGGCTGTTTTGCAACAGCAAAGGATACAAGCGCAGTTCAAGGAGAAGAGCGCTCTGCATGAAGTGAAGACTGCCAAAGCTGAAGTCGAGCAGATCAAAGCGAACATCGCTTATCTGAACGTGAATAGTCCGATAGATGGTGTCGTAACCGCTCGTTCAGTCGAGCCGGGAGCTGTGGTAGTGCCTGGTCAAAATCTGCTTTCTCTTATCGATCTTTCTCGCGTCTATCTTCGAGGCTTTGTACCGGAAGGCAATATCGGAAACATTCGCATTGGACAAGTGGCGAAGGTCTATCTCGATAGCAAACCGAAAGAGCCTTTTGAAGGCGAAGTTATTCAAATCGATCCGGAAGGTTCATTCACTCCGGAGAACATCTACTTCAAAGAGGACAGAGTCAAACAGGTTTTCGGCATCAAAATTCTGCTCCGGCAACCTGATCGCTTTGCAAAACCAGGCATGCCCGCAGACGCCGAGATTTCTCTTGTTAATTGACGATTATTGTGGGGGCCTATTGTATGCGCCCACCGAGAATCAGCAAAGTAACTTACGGAGTGAGAAACCGTGACTGCCGAGCCTGTTGTTATCGTAAAGAATCTGGTCAAAAACTACGGGCAGACGCAAGCAGTTAAGAGTCTCAACTTCTCCATAAATCCAGGCGAGTTGTTCGGACTGATAGGTCCTGATGGCGCCGGCAAGACGACTACGTTTCACATTCTGGGCGGCATAATGAATGCTACTGCCGGTGATGTTCTTGCTCTGGGCAGGAAGCCACGGGATGTGCGATTGGAAATTGGATATCTTACTCAGCAATTTTCCCTGTATCAAGATTTGAGCATTGATGAGAACTTGAGGTATGTAGCAGGTATTCGTGAGGTTCCACCGAGCGAATTCGAGCAAAGAGCCAGCAAGTATCTGCGTGCGATGGATTTGCTGCGATTTAGAGACAGGCTTGCCGGCAAGCTTTCCGGTGGCATGAAGCAGAAGCTGGCGTTGTGCTGTGCTCTCATGGCCAGCCCTAAAATTC